>CAYFLP010000039.1:0-13452 GCA_964344045.1 uncultured Bifidobacteriaceae bacterium | reverse complement strand
CCTGGCATTGCGCGCCTGCCCGCGGCGCCCAGGATCGCGGCGCCCAGGATCGCGGTGCCCAGGACGGGAGAGTGCAGCATCGCGGCGGTCACGTCGAATGGACGAGTGCGGGCACCTGTGTCTCGGCATCGGTGAGCGCCCCATGCTGCCCGATGAGCGAGGACACCAGCGGGTCCACCCGGCTCGCGAGCACGGTGCCGCCCAGTGCCACGGCAACGACGTCGCCGAGCCGATCGACAAGGGCCGGATCGACGTCGCCGAGAATCCCCGAAGCGAGCACCTCATCGCGCGTCGACACCTGTGCCCGGCCGTCCAGGAGCTCATGCCACCTCGCGGCAACATCCGCTGCTGCACCGGGGCGCGCATAGACGTGACGGGCACGCGGCTCGCCGGCAATGTGCGCGACGCCTTCCCGCAGCGCGGGGATGCTCTCGATGGCGATGCGCTCGTCCTCGACGGCATTGACCATCCCATGGTCGGCCGTGATGACGACGGTCGTCGCAGGCGGCAGGGATGCCAGCAGGGCCTCGACAAGGTGATCGACCTGCCGGAGGCCGGCAAGCCAGGCAGCGCTGCCGACCCCATGCTCGTGGCCCAGCCTGTCCAGCTGTGGCCAGTAGACGTACGACAGGGTCTTACCCGTGCCGCCGACCTGCGCGCGCAGGTGAGCAGCCCTGTCGACGATGCCCTCCGCGGCAAGGTAGTCGGCACCTCGCAGGACAGCACGGGTGAGCCCGGAATTCGCGTAGGCGGCGGGCCCGATGCTCGCGACCGCGATGCCGGACCGGGCAGCCGTCTCGAAGACAGTCGGCTCGGGCTGCACGGCGAGCGGGTGCGGAGCGCTCCCCCAGTGCAGCGGGGTCAGCACGGCCGCCTCCTCGGGCAGCCAGAACGAGGCTCCTACGAGCCCGTGCCCGCCCGGCTCGAGGCCGGTGCCGAGCGATGCGATACCGACAGGGGTGGTGGTCGGGAAGGGCGCCGATGCCGTGCCGCCGGCGAGGGCAGCAACGACCGGTGCATGCTGCCGATGCTCGACCAGCTGGTGCCAGCCGAGCCCGTCGATCAGCACGATGACCGCATGCTGGACCTCGCCGAGGCCGAGCTCGTCGCGGTAGCCGGTGACGCCCAGCGCAGCCGCAGCCGACGACGCGACCGATGACAGCCGCACGGTCACGACGGGAGCACTCTCATGACGGGCCCAATGCGGCATCCGGCCGGCGATCGCTGCACGCTCAGCGCGAGCGCGCAGCCGTGGCCTCGGAGAGCGCGGCGGCGAAATGCAGGACCTGCTCGACGGTGTCGGCACCGTCCGCGACCACCGACACCCGAAGGGAGAAGTCGTCGTTGCTCGCCGTGCCCGTGTAGCCGTGGTCTGCCTCGCAGGAGGGATCCCCGCACGTGGCAGGCTCGAGGTCGATGCGACTCACGGCGCCCCAGCCGATGGTGAGGACCACTTCGGCTGATGGCCCCCCGGAGCGGTGCGCGGCGGGGTTGTTGACCACACGGGTGACGACGACGGAGTCGACTCGCTCCAGGCGGACGCCCTCAGTCGACGCCGAGGCGTACGGATGGGGGGTGACGTCGTCGGCTGGATGCTCGTCCGTGTGGCTCACGATGAGCCGGGTCGGGGTGAGCGCGAGGACGGTGACGTGCCGACGCAGCTCGTCACGGTCGAACGTCGCCTCGTGGTGAACCACGTACGACGTGAGCGCCTCCGTGGCCATGGCCGTCTCGAGGGCGTCCGCGACGAGCTCGGGGTAGTAGCCCGAACGCTGGATGGCACTGCGCAGCTCACGCCCGATGGCCGACTCCGTCATGGCCGCATCCTTTCACTGCTGCTCTTCACTGCTGCCATCCGGCCGCGCCATCGCGCCCGCCGGTGCGAGGTCGAGCACTGCGTGCACGCTCCCGCTCGCGTGGCTCAGGGCACAGCCGCCGGGCCAGTGCCGGAAGCAGGCCAGCATCCGCCCGTTCTCGGGCGACACCTCTGCAACGAACTGGTCGATGCCGCGCGACCGGGCCGCTTCTGCCAGCAGGGCCAGCAGGGCCGACCCGATCCCCTGGCCCTGGTATTCGTCCTGGACCACGAAGGCCACCTCGGCCTGCGCGCCGGCTCCAGCCCTCCCCTGGGGCAGTCGCTCATACCTGCCGATCGCGATGATCTGCTCGCCCGCCATGGCCACATAGGCCTCGCGATCGCCGTGGTCGACAGTCGTCAGGCGCAGTGCCTCACTGTCGCTCAGGCGGGGCTTGGGAGCGAGATAGCGCAGGTAGACCGACCTGCCCGACAGCCTTTCGTGGAACTCCTGGAGGCCGGTGGCGTCCGCGGGTGTCACCGGTCGCGCACGGACTCCTGCGGGCAGCACCACGATGCCATTGTGCCCGTCGGGGGCGCGATATGGTCGATCGGTGACGACCCCATCGATCGTGATCTCACCTGAAGTCGGCCAGGCACTCGAGCAGGGCAGCGCCGTCGTAGCCCTGGAGTCGACGATCATCAGCCATGGCCTGCCGAGGCCGGAGAACCTGCGGGTCGCGAGCGAGGTCGAGGACATCGTTCGTTCCCGTGGCGCGGTTCCCGCCACGATCGCCATCCTCGACGGCACGGTGCACATCGGACTGTCGGATGACGCCCTCGAGCAGGTTGCGATGCGAGACGACATCGTCAAGGTGAGCGTCCGCGACCTCGGGACGCTGGTCGCGCGCGGCGGAAGCGGCGCTACGACGGTCGCCGCGACGAGCCACCTCGCCGCACGCGCCGGCATTCCTGTCTTCGCCACGGGCGGCCTGGGCGGCGTGCACCGACAGGCGCGCGACACCTGGGACGAGTCAGCAGACCTCACGACGCTGTCGACCACGCCTGTCACCGTCGTGTGCTCGGGAGTCAAGTCCATCCTCGACGTCGGCGCCACTCTCGAGCGGCTGGAGACGTTGAACGTCGGCGTGGTGGGGTTCGGCACCAATGCCTTCCCCGGCTTCTACCTCACCGACTCCGGCCATGCGGTCGACTGGCGTGCCGACACTCCTGAGGACATCGCCCGGTCGATCACGGCACGCGCCGCCCTGGGCATCACGGGCGCACTTGTCGTGGCCAATCCACTCCCCCTCGCATCGCAGCTCGACCCGGACCTTCACGACCGGGTGCTCGAGGAAGGCCTTCGCATGGCACGACAGCGCAATGTCACGGGCAAGGACGTCACGCCGTTCCTCCTCGACCACTTCCACCGAGCCACGCATGGGCAATCGCTCCTGGTCAACGAGCAGATCATCGTGCGCAACGCCGAGCTGGCTGCCCGCATCGCAGTGGCCGCTGCCGGCCTGGCATGACGCACGGGGCCTTCGCCGGCCGGCTGGCGTGCGTCGGTGATCTCATGTCCGACGTCACTGCGCTCCTCTCGCGCCCCATCGCCTACGGGAGCGACAGCCCCGCCTCGATCACGATCCAGCCCGGCGGCTCTGCCGCCAATACTGCGGCCTGGGCCGCTTCGCTCGGCCACCGCTCGCTCCTCGTGGCAGCCATCGGCGACGACCAGGCGGGTCGGGACCTCACGCATGCCGTCACCGCGCTGGGCATCGAGCCGCGACTGGCCTTGCTGCCCGGTCGGCGCACGGGCGCCTGCATCGTCATCGTGGACTCCAGCGGCGAGCGGACCATGCTTCCGGACCCCGGGGCCAACGCCGAGCTGGCGTATGCGGATCTCGGGCTCACGCCTGCAGACCACCTGCACGTCTCCGGCTACGCCCTCTTCCATGAGATCGCACGGCCGCACGTGCTGCGGATGATCGACGATGCCAAGGCAGCCGGTGCAACGGTGAGCCTCGACCCTGCGTCGAGCGCTCCCGCCGAGCTGCACAGGGAGCTCCTTCTGGAGGCCGCCGCACGGGTGGATGCAGTGCTGGCCAACGAAGCCGAGGCCCGGGTGCTGACCGGTGCGTCCGACCCACAGGAGGCATGCGCCCGGCTCGGGGAGCTGTGCGGTTGCGCCGTGGTCAAGCTCGGCAGCTCTGGGGTCACTGCCATGTGGCGGCCATCCTGGCCGGCGACCGGCAAGGGCCAGGCCGTCTCCCTTCCCGCCCCAGCCGCGCATGCGCTCGATACCACTGGCGCAGGAGATGCCTTTGCCGCGGGCTTCCTGCCCGCCTGGCGCAGTGGGCTGCCCCTGCCTGCGGCACTGCAGGAGGGCCAACGGGCCGCTGCGTCGGCGATCAGCCGTGTCGGAGCCGGGCCGCCGACACCCGTGGCATAGACAATGTCCTGACCGTTCGCAGGAGGAGATCGACGCATGGCCCGCCGCAGTACCCGCAGCCCATCGCCCAGCGGCGACGGACGCATCGTCGACATCGACGTCGCCGAGGAGATGCGGGGCTCCTTCCTCGAGTACGCCTATTCGGTCATCTATTCCCGCGCCCTGCCCGACGCACGTGATGGCATGAAGCCGGTGCAGCGGCGCATCTTGTTCCAGATGGCCCAGATGGGACTTCGGCCCGACCGGGGGCACGTCAAGAGCGCGCGCGTCGTCGGCGAGGTGATGGGCCGACTGCACCCCCATGGGGACTCGGCGATCTACGACGCGCTGGTGCGCATGGCGCAGCCCTTCTCGCTTCGCCTTCCCATGGTCGATGGCCACGGCAACTTCGGCTCGCTCGACGACGGCCCTGCAGCCATGCGCTACACCGAGGCACGACTGGCCACGCCGGCGCTCGACATGACCACGGGACTCGACGAGGACGTCGTCGACTTCGTGCCCAACTACGACGGCCGCGAGCGCGAGCCGGCTGTCCTGCCGGCTGCGCTTCCGAGCCTGCTGATCAATGGCGCCTCGGGCATCGCGGTGGGCATGGCGACCAATCTCGTCCCGCACAACACCGGCGAGGTCCTCCAGGCGGCCCGGCACCTCCTGCTCCACCCCGAGGCGACCCTGGGCGAGCTGATGGCCTTCGTTCCCGGCCCCGACCTGCCCTCGGGCGGCGTGATCATCGGCCTCGACGGGGTGCGCGAGGCCTACGAGTCCGGAAAGGGCTCCTTCCGCGTGCGTGCCCGTACCCGCATCGAGCAGGTGAGCCCGCGCAAGAAGGGCATCGTCGTCACCGAGCTGCCCTTCAACGTCGGGCCCGAACGCGTCATCGAGCGCATCAAGGACGCCGTCAACGCCAAGAAGATCCAGGGCATCTCCGACGTCGTCGACCTCACCGACGGCGATTCAGGACTCAACCTGGTCATCGAGGTCAAGAACGGATTCCACCCGGAGGCCGTCCTCGAGCAGCTGTTCAAGCTGACGCCGATGGAAGACACGGTGACGGTCAACGCCGTCGCGCTCGTCGACGGACAGCCGCAGACCATGAGCCTTGCAGCGATGCTGCGGGTCTGGATCGACCATCGCCTCGAGGTCATCCGGCGACGAAGCTCCTTCCGCCGCGAGCGGGCTAGCACCCGGCTGCACCTGGTCGACGGCCTGCTCATCGCCATCATCGACATCGACGAGGTCATCCAGCTGATTCGCGAGAGCGATGATGCCGCTAGCGCCCGTGAGCGGTTGATGCAGGTCTTCGACCTGACCGAGGTACAGGCCAACTACATCCTCGACATGCCGTTGCGCCGCCTGACCAAGTTCTCGCGCATCGAGCTCGAGGCCGAGGCGGATGCCCTGCGGTCGGAGATCGATGCACTGACCCGCATCCTCGAGGATCCGGACGTGCTTCGCTCCGTGGTCGCCGACGAGATCTCCGAGGTCGCGCAGCGCCATGCCACGCCACGGCGCACCCTGCTCCTCGAAGCCAGCGGCGCGGCCCTGGCCGCCGCCGTTCCGTTGGAAGTCGGCGACGAGCCATGCGTGGTGCTCATGTCGAGTACCGGACTGCTCGCCCGAACGCCCGACACCACCCCTGGCGAGAGCCCGACCCGAACGGCGCATGACGTCATCGTCAGCGCGGTACGTGCGACGACCCGCGGTGAGATCGGCCTCGTCACCAGTGCCGGACGCGTGATCCGCCTGCACGTGATAGAGCTGCCCGGTATCCCCGCTGTCATCGGCACGCCGTCACTGTCCGGCGGAGCGCCGCTCGGAGCCTTCGTCGACCTGGACGCCGACGAGCGGGCAGTTGGCCTCGTCTCGCTCGCCGACGAGGAGACAATCGCGCTCGGCACGGCGCGCGGAGTCGTCAAGCGCGTCCAGGCGGACCATCCCGCGAACAAGGACACCTGGGACCTCATCCGCCTCGAGGAGGGCGACGCCCTGATCGGCGCGTTCAGCCTCACCGAGACGAGCGCCGAGGCCGACGAGCTGGGCTTCATCTCCTCCGATGCCCAGTTCCTGCGGTTCCCGGCCTCAGCAGTGCGCCCTCAGGGCCGGTCTGCGGCCGGCATGGCGGGCATCCGCCTGGCCACGGGCTGCGAGGCCATCTGGTTCGGGTGCCTGCCGTCCGACGGCGAGGGGTTCCTCGTGAGCGTTGCGGGGGCGAGCTCTGCCCTGCCCGGCACCGACGCCGGCACGGTGAAGGTCACGCCGCTGGACGCCTACCCTGGCAAGGGCCGTGGCACGGGCGGCGTGCGGTGCCACAAGTTCCGCTCTGGTCAGGACCGCCTCCTGCGCGCCTGGGCCGGCACCGGTCCCGCCCGTGCCGCCGCTGCGTCCGGCGTCCCCATCCCCCTTCCCGAGCCCGACAGCCGGCGCGATGGCAGTGGCATGCCGGGCACGGCTCCGATCGACGGCCTCGGCGGGGCCGTGTGAGTGCCGACCTGCGCTGCAGCGAGGCGGCGGCTGGGGTAGGCGAGCCCCTGTCCGGATCTGCTCCCGTCGCCTCGTGCTGGGTGATCATCGAGCAGCCGGGGCCCTGGGGGCGACAAGCCCTCCTCGACTCACGGCTGCCGAACGAGGTCGGCCAGTCGCTCGCCACGGCAACGGCCGGAACCGGGACCCAGGTCCTGCTGGCCCGCCATCCAGATCGGCCAGACCGGCCAGACCAGCCAGACCCACACGACGCTCCCGCCGAACGTCGCGTGTGGATAGCCCACACCGCACCCGGCGACTGCTGGGTGCGCACGGGCACGGTCGCCGACCCCCGAGACCTCCTGCGCCTGGACTTCGCCGCCCTCGGCCAGGGCACCATGCCCACGTTCGGCTCCAAGGCCGCCCACGCGACCTTGTTCGCCTGCACGCATTCGGGCCGCGACACATGCTGTGCCGTCCACGGCCGGGCCCTGTACCGCGAGGTCGTCGACGCACTCGAGGCCCGCTCGCCAGAACTGCGCGCACGCGCCTGGGAGTGCTCCCACCTGGGCGGTCATCGGTTCGCCCCCACGGCACTCACCGTGCCCGGTGGCGCTGTCTATGGCCGGCTTGACGTACGTTCGGCGTTGGCAGCCCTGGACCTCGCCGATGCCGGCCGCCTGGAATTGGACCATTACCGAGGTCGCAGCGCCTTTCCCCGGCCACTGCAGGCAGCGGAGGCGGCCGTGCGCGCCCAGTTGGGCGAGACCGACCTGGCAGCCGTCGATGCGCTGTGGGTGCTCGATGATCGTGCCGTTCCCGTGCGCCCGGGCATCACGCTCGACAACCTGGCCCAGATCGTCGCCGAGGTTCGCCACGCTGACGGTCGCGCCTGGCGGGTGGTCGTCCGCACGGTGCCGCTTGCAGCCCGTCCGGAATCATGCGGATCCGAACCCGTCGCGGGCGACTACTGGTCGGCAGTCGACATCATTCCCGCCGCGCCCTGGCGCTAGCGGCGCCGCCGCGTGCGCACTCAGGGACGTGCGGCAGCCAGCAGCTCGTCACGGCCGTGCAGGGTCGTGCGGTCACGCCCACGCGTGCCGCCAAGAGCCCGTTCAGCCGCGTCGATGCGCCGCCAGCCGGCCGTGTCGACCACCTCTACCCCGCGCTCGGCGAGCACGGCGTCGACAGCGTCCGCCGTCGGCTCCGCAGGCTCCGGCAGCGCACCGGACTGGGCATCGGCCAGCAACGAGGCGACACTGCCGACGGCGCACTTCTTGTTCGTGCCGATGATGCCGCTCGGACCGCGCTTGATCCATCCGGCACAGTAGACGCCCGCCACGGGCGCGCCGTCGATCGTCACGCGACCATCGACATGGGGGATGACGCTGGACGATTCGTCGAACGGCACTCCGGGGAGCCCGATGCCTCGGTAGCCGACGCTGCGCACGACGACATTGGCAGGGATCTCATAGGTCTCGCCAGTACCCTCGGCCTTCCCATCCGGCGTCATGCGAGTGCGCTCGACCTCGACCGACTCGACGGCACTGCCACCGTGCACGGCGACGGGACGGGCGAGGAAGTGCAGGTGGATCCGACGCGACTTGCCTGCAGGAGCTCGCGTCGACCACTCGCGGATGACCTCGACATTGCGCGCGACGGCCTTGTCGGAGGCGACTGCCTGCTCGCTCGCCGGGTCGAGCTCGAGGTAGGAGGCATCCACCAGGATGTCGCAGTCGTCGAGCTCGCCGAGCTCGCGGAGCTCCTTCGTGGTGAATGCGGCGAAGGCAGGACCGCGCCGGCCCAGCAGGTGCACGTCGGTGACCTGGGACTTGGCAAGGGTGTCGAAGACGTGCTGGGGCATGTCGGTGTGCTCGAGCTCGGCCACTGTCTTGGCGAGCACGCGCGTGACGTCGATCGCGACGTTGCCGACGCCCACCACGACGACTCCGGTGGCGCGCGGGATCAACTCCTCGTAGTAGGCCCGATCAGCATCGGGGTGGCCCGTGTACCACGCGACGAAATCGGTGGCGGCAATGCTGCCGTCGAGATCCTCGCCCGGGATGCCCAGGCGACGATCGCCGGCTGCGCCATACGACAGGACGATCGCGTCATACAGGCGGTGCAGGTCGTCCATGGTCAGGTCGACGCCAACTTCGACGTTGCCGAGGAAGCGCACCCCGGGCTTGTCGAGCACCTTGTCCAACGTGTCGCGGACCGAGCGGATGCTCAGGTGATCGGGGGCGACCCCGTACCGCACGAGGCCGAATGGAACGGGGAGCTTGTCGATGAGATCGACCTCGACCGGGATGTCGGCCTGGCCCACGAGCGCATCCGCCGCATAGACGCCCGACGGGCCCGATCCGATCACTGCAACCCTGAGGGGGCGGGACATGGCAACTCCTCTGGCCGACGCATGCGTACCGGGCAAACCTAGACCCAAAGGGGCCATGGGCGGAGGGGACGCGCGTGTGCGCCTGACCACATGCGGCCCGGCAGCGTGCTCAGGCGTCGACGGGATTCAGGCGCCCCGTGCGCATGTCGAACATGGCACCAGCCACGACCAGGCCCGCCGGGAGCAGCGGCGAGGACCGCACGCGCGCGACATCGGTGCGCAGGGCATCCATCTGGTCCACGACTGTGCGGAACTCCACGCTTCGCGTATCGATGCCGTGCTGCTCCCAGATCGTGGCATGCACGTCGGCCTCGTCGCCGCTTGCCATCTTGCATTCGGTGTGGGGCATGATCAGCACCCGGTCGACGCCCAGCAGGTAGGAAGCCAGCACGAGCGTGCGCATGACGTCGTCGGTGACGCGGGCCCCGGCGTTGCGCAGGATCTTGACGTCGCCCACCTGCATGCCCAGTGCCTTCAGCGGCACGATCCGCGAGTCCATGCAGGTGACGACTGCAAGGCCCTTAGAAGCCCAGCCCGAGGTGGGCGGGGCGACGTACTCGGCCGCATAGTGCTCATTGGCAACGATGACATCGGCGAATGCCTCGGCCGGGAATTCCCGTGCCTCGCCCTCGCGCATCAGGCTCATGCCCCGACCCTAGCCGAGTCGGACTCCAGGGCCGTTGCCGTCGGGCACGCGTGTCCGACGTCAGGCGTCGATGCGCTCCCGGTCGAGCGAGGCAGCGCCCGCGACGATGAAGTCCTTGCGCGGCGCGACGTCGCTGCCCATCAGCAGGTCGAATACCCCCTCGGCTGCCGCTGCATCGGCCACGGTCATGCGCCGCAGCGTGCGATGCGCGGGGTCCATCGTGGTCTCCCGCAACTGGCCGGCGTCCATCTCGCCGAGGCCCTTGTAGCGCTGGACTGGGTCCTTCACGCGGCGACTGCGCTTCTCGGCGTCCTTCACCACAGCGTGCATCTCGGCGTCGGAGTACGTGTAGACGACCTCGTTCGCCTTGCTCCCTGGAGAGACGATCTCGACACGGTGCAGCGGAGGCACGGCCGCGAAGACGCGCCCTGCCTCCAGCAGTGGCCGCATGTAGCGGTGGATCAGCGTCAGCAGGAGGCAGCGGATGTGCGCACCGTCGACGTCAGCATCCGACATCAAGATGACCTTGCCGTAGCGCGCCTGCTCGAGTTCGAAGGTGCGCCCCGAGCCCGCCCCGATGACCTGGATGATCGAGGCGCACTCGTTGTTCTTCAGCATGTCCGACAGCGAGGACTTCTGGACGTTCAGGATCTTGCCGCGAATGGGCAGCAGGGCCTGATAGTCCGAGCTGCGCGCGGACTTGGCGGTGCCCAGGGCGCTGTCGCCCTCGACGATGAACAGCTCGGTGCGCTCGACGTCGTCGCTGCGGCAGTCGACCAGCTTGGCGGGCAGTGCGGAGGACTCCAGGGCGGTCTTGCGGCGCTGGGTGTCGCGGTGCGCGCGGGCGGCTAGCCGGGTGCGCATCGCATTGGCCGTCTTGTCGAGGATCGCCTTTGCCGTGGCCTTCTCGCCGCGCGGTGGATTCGCCAGCCAGGCCGCCAATTCCTTGCCGACGACATTGCCGACGATGCGTGACGCGGCGGGGGTGCCGAGCACCTCCTTCGTCTGGCCTTCGAATTGCGGCTCGGCCACGCGAATGGTCACGACGGCGGTCAGCCCTTCGAGCACGTCGTCCTTGGTGACGCTGTCCTCGCTGGCCTTGAGGACCTTGGCCGCACGCAACTGGTCATTGACGGCCTTCACCATGGCGCGCTCGAAACCGGCGACGTGGGTGCCGCCCTTCGGGGTCGCGATGATGTTGACGAATGAGCGCACGGTTGTCTCGTAGCCGGTGTCCCAGGCGAGTGCCACATCGACGGCCAGGTCGCGCTCGACTTCCTGCGGCGTCATGTGTCCCTTGTCGTCCAGGACGGGAACGGTCTCGTGGAAGTGGCCAGACCCGGTGAGCCGGATCACCGGCGAGACGCGCTCTGCGGAGCTGAGGTAGTCGACGTACTCGGCGATGCCGCCCTTGTGCTCGAACGTCTCCGCATACGCGTCGGCCGGATCTCTCAGGTCGTCGACGTGGATGACCAGCCCGGGTACCAAGAACGTGGTCTGCATGGCGCGTTCGCGCAGGAGTTCGCGGTCGTATGCGGCGTCCTTGGTGAAGACCTGGCGGTCGGCCCACCAGCGCACGCGGGTTCCGGTGCGCGTTCGGGGGCACTTGCCCGACACGACGAGGCCGCCCTTCTTGGCGAAGGCGACGTCGGGGCCCTCGCCCTCGAATGCCCCGGCGACACCGCGCCGGAAGCTCATCGTGTGGATCTTGGCATTGCGATCGACCTCGACGTCCAGCCGGGAGGAGAGGGCGTTCACCACCGATGCGCCCACGCCATGCAGGCCGCCCGAGGCGGCGTAGGAGCCACCGCCGAACTTGCCGCCGGCATGCAGCTTCGTCATGACGACCTCGACGCCCGTCAGCTTGGTCTTGGGCTCGACGTCGACCGGGATGCCACGCCCGTTGTCGGCGACCTCGGCAGATCCGTCCGGGTGCAAGGTCACCGTGATGCGCGTGCAATGGCCGGCCAGTGCCTCGTCGACGGAGTTGTCGACGATCTCCCAGAGGCAGTGCATGAGGCCACGGCCGTCATTGGAGCCGATGTACATGCCGGGGCGCTTGCGCACGGCGTCCAGGCCCTCGAGTACCGCGAGGTCCTTCGCGGAATAGCCCGCCGATGCCGCATCGCTGCCCGTGCTCTTCGCTGCTCGTGCCACCCATGCAACCTACCTGCGCACCACGACATCCCCTCGGATTGACCACCGCGTCCGCGGCGTCCCTGGAGGCACGTGCGCTTGTGAATCGCGTTACGCGGTCAGCGAACTCCCCCGGCGTGGCGTCCGGGGAACATCGCGGGCATGGGAGACTGTTAGCACCACTGCAAGACAGGCACGAGTGGCCACGGCACTAGACGCAAAGGACGGAAGAAGATGACTACCACCCTCACCGCCCCCGCTCTCAGCGCTACCGATCGCTGCGATCGCTGCAACGCCCAGGCCTACGTGCGCGTGGTCCTCCCCGGAGGTTCGGACCTTCTCTTCTGCAGCCATCACTGGACCCGTCACGAAGACGTCCTTCGCCCGCAGGCCGTCGAGATCGTCGACGAGACGCACCGCCTCACCTCGACGGGTGCAACCGACTCCCGGTGATCACGCCGGCTGATCACCTGCCGGTGAACTCGGGCGGCCTGCGCTCGATGAAGGCAGTGCGCCCTTCGCGGTAGTCCGCACTGGCCCAGGCCCGGTCTGCCCGCTCGGTCACCTCGGCCTCGTCAAGGCCGTGCAGGACTGCCTTCGCGGCCGAGATGGTCAGCGGGGCATTGACCGCAATCTCACGCGCCAGGCCCAGGGCCGACGCGGACAGTCCCTCCCCTGGCTCGGCCAGCCGGCTGATCACTCCGAGGTCGTGCAGCCTGGACGCGCCCACCGGTGCCGCCGTCATGATCAGCTCGGCCAGCACCTGCACGGGAAGCCGTCGTGCGAGCCGGTGGACCGCTTCGGCGTCGTAGGCGACACCCAGCCGCGCGGGCGTGAGGGCGAAGGTCGCATCGTGCGCGGCGACGATCAGGTCGCAGGACAGCGCCACCTCGCACGCCCCACCCCAGGCGCCTCCTTCGACGACGGCGATGACGGGCATCGGCGCCTGAGCTATGGCATCGGTCAGGGGTCGCATCGGATGCGGCCACGCGGCCAGCGGATGCACGGGCAGCTCGTCGATCGCGAAACCCGCGGACCAGGTCCGCGCTCCCGGCTCAGCGCGCAGCACCAATGCCCTGCATCCGCCGTCGCTCGCTTCGGCAATGGCTGCCGAGAGCGCCGCGACCATGCTGCGCCCGAGGGCATTGCGCCTACTCGCAGCGGTCATGGTCACGACCGTGACGACGTCATGCGACGCTACCTGCACCTCATCGGTACCCAAGTCGCCCATCAGGCATCCCCTTCAGCCGTGACACTCGCGGGCTGCGGCGGAAGCCTCTAGTCGAGGTAGTCGCGGAGGACTTGCGAGCGACTGGGGTGGCGCAGCTTGGACATCGTCTTCGACTCGATCTGACGGATGCGCTCACGCGTCACGCCATAGACCTTGCCGATCTCGTCCAGGGTCTTCGGCTGTCCGTCGGTCAGGCCGAAGCGCATCCGGACCACGCCGGCCTCGCGATCGGAGAGGGTGTCGAGGACGGACTCGAGCTGCTCCTGGAGCAGCGTGAACGACACTGCATCGGAGGGAACGATCGCCTCGGAGTCCTCGATGAGGTCGCCGAACTCGC
>CAYFLP010000038.1:664-13903 GCA_964344045.1 uncultured Bifidobacteriaceae bacterium | reverse complement strand
TGGCAAGTGCCGTGCTCCTTGCCCTCGGCACGGGGCTCGTGCTCGCCGCGCGCCCGCAGGCGACGGGGCCGGCCGGCCAGGCCGTGGCCGCGTTCGGAAGCGATCCGGCGCTCGACAGCCCGGCAAGCGTCCCCTCGCCATCGAGTTCGGCTGCTGAGGTACCCGAACCGACGGCCTCACCCATGCCGACCGCCCCCATCGTGCCGCCTTCGCTGCCGGCTGTGGCCCTGCCCCGCAGCATCCGCATCCCCGACCTCGGCATCACTGCGCGAGTGCGGGCAGTAGGCCTCGACGCGGCGCGGGCGGTCGAAGTGCCCGACGACATCTCCGAAGTCGGCTGGTACAAGTACTCGGCGGCTCCCGGCAGCGCCGCCGGCGCCTCGGTCATCGTGGGCCACCGCGATGGCCGGGTCGACGGCCATGGCGCCTTCTACGGCATCGCAAGCCTGCACGAGGGCGACCGGATCACCATCACGCGCGATGACGGGTCGACAGTCGCCTATCGCGTGACAGCCTTGCGCGCACTGCAGAAATCGGTGTTCGCCGAGCACGCGGAGCAGATCTTCGCGCTCGACGGTCCGCCTCGGCTCCGCCTGATCAGTTGCGGCGGCTACTACGACGCCGATCGCGGCGGGTACCAGTCGAACGTCATTGTCACGGCAGTTCCCGTCGGGACGGATCCCTTGAATATCGCTGACCAAAGTCCTTGACCTCGCCGAATGCGCGCCAATCCCTACCGTTCGCGGGCCAGGAGTATGAGAATGGGTTCACCACAACCGCTCAACCGGCCTTCTCAGCCGAGTAAGGGAGCGCACGACATGAAGACCAACTCAGCAGGCCCCAACCGCCTCAGCCGCGTCGCGGCCAAGGAAGTCCCGCATCGTGGCGACGAGCGATTCTTCGCTGCCAAGCAAGCAGTGCGATCTCAGTGCGAGGACCTGCTCCACGACCTGCGACATTCCGCTGCCCATGCCCCGATGGTGGCCGACTTCACGTCGGCCTGCGATCGCGTCGAACGCGAGCTCAAGGAGATGACTCCGGATGCGCCCAAGGCGACGTCCGCCGTCAAGGAACTGGCCAAGGAAGTCGGCCACCTCTCGCTCGCATCCACCTGGGTGTCGTCCGCGGAGCGCGTGCTGGGCCGGCTCGGCACCGGCGCCAACTCCGCCGTGCGCACGTCGATCCTCGAGGCGCAGGACACCGTGATGTGGTGCGTCCGTGCCGACCACTGGGACGGCCAGCTCACCGCCGCCATCACCGTGCTCGAGCGCCTGGTGAAGGAGGCCGAGGCCGCTGCCGCCCGCGTCGGCTAGCCGCTTCGTCCCAGCAGGCCCGGCGAGAGCCGAGTCTCGATGACCTGGCCGCCTTCCGCTTCCACGCGGTAGGCGGCCGGTCCGTTGTCGGGATCGTTGTCGACATCGCTGATCACCTCGACGGGGTCGGTGCCCTCGTAGCGGATGCCGATGCGATCGTCCGTCGCGAACGACATGGGCAGCTGCCCGTCGCGGACGAGATCGTGCAGCATCGGCCGGCGCTGCTCCTCGCTGTCGTAGTGCACCCCGTTGCCGTAGGGGAGCAGGGCGAGCCCGTTGTCGACCAGGCGCAGGTCGCGCCCGAAGGAGTCCGTCGTGCCGCCGACGTGCCAGCAGATGGACCCTGCGCTGACGCCCGCGAGCACGGTGCCGTCCTCCCATGCCTGGGCCATTGCCTCGTCGACCCCGTGCAGTGCCCACAGTGCGAGGAGGTTTGCCACGCTGCCGCCGCCGACCCACACCACGTCGGCCTTGCCGATGGCCGACCGAGGCTCGCGATTGGGCTGCGGGAACAGGGCCAGGTGATCGACATCGCAGCCGACGTCGGAGAGCGCGGAGTACATCGAGGCCAGGTACTGCGCGTCGTCGCCGCTGGCCGTCATCACCAGGCACACGCGAGGGCGCTCCTTGCCTGTCAGTCGCAAGGCCTCGAGCATGATGCGCCCTGGCTGCAGCACTCCCCACAGGCCCGTGCTGGTGAATCCACCGCTGCTGGCAATGATGTGCCGCTTCGTCATCTCTGGCCTTCCGTTGGCAACGCCTCGTGTGATGGTCCCTCGCGCATCGCCGAGCACAGGGCGGCGAGGGCCTCCGCGCAGCGGTCGGCCTCCAGGCCGGGCTCCGCGCCTGCGGACATGCGCGCGATGGCAGCGTCCACGCAGGCCGTCGCGTAGGCGGCGAGGGCATCGTCGCCACAGGCGGAGCGCAGCATTGCCCGGTCGACCTGCGCACCCGATGCCAGCAGGCGCGCGGAGGCGTCCAGCACGAGCCGGTCGCGCCGGATGCGCGCCGCTCGGATCGCGTCGTCCGCGCTCGGGAAGTACTCGTAGACGCTCGAGCGGGGCAGCCCGGCGGTGTCGGCAATCGCCGAGACGGTCAGGTGCGCGCCGGGGGGCAGCAGCTTCGCGGTTGCGTCGAGGATCGCGTCGAGCCGGAGCGCACGGTGCTCGACGATGGTCGGCGCGGTGATGCGGGGCACGGCCCCATTGTGCCGACTTCGCGGCGGCCGTGGTGGCGCTAGCATCCGGTGAGGCACCCGCTGGCCAGTCGACGGTCGGCGTGCCGTCCCCCGCTGGGGGCGACGCTGGAGGACCGCACGCATGAGCGCTGCTGATGCCGGACGCATGCATCGAGCGGATGCTGCGATGACAGACCTGATCCTCGGCCATGTGCGCGAGCGCGTGATGATGGACGAGGCCCCGCTCGACGCGCTGGCCGACCGCGAGCAACTGGCCTCGGCGCTGCAAGGGCTGATCACGGACTCTGGCCATGACGTGTCCGACGTGCTCGATGTCTATGAGAACCACCTCGCGCCGACCGTCCTGTCGGCCGACAGCCCCCGCATGTTCGCCTTCATCCCGTCCGCCCCGACCAAGGCCTCGCTGCTGTTCGACATGGTGGTCTCGGCCGCTTCCTTGCAGGGGATCTCGTGGTTCGAGGCCGCGGGCGCCGTCATGGCAGAGAACCAGGCGCTTCGCGTGCTCGCCGACCTCGCCGGCCTTCCAGGCACCGCCGGCGGGGTGTTCGTCTCGGGGGGATCCGCAGGCAACCTGTCGGCCCTCGTCGTGGCCCGCGACACCTGGCGAAGGCGCCGTGAGTCGGCCGGCCTTCCGGCTGCCGGCGCGCGCGTCATCGTCAGCGACCAGGCGCATTCCTCGATCGCCAGCACCCTCAACATCACGGGCATGTCGGCGATCGTCGTGCCCACGGCCGACGGGCGCCTCACGCAGGCCGCAATACGCGAGACCGTCGCCGCACTCGAGCCCGCCGACCTCGCGCAGGTGTGTGCCATCGTCGCGACGTCCGGCACCACGAATGCGGGGATCATCGACGACATCGCCGGAGCCGGTGCCTGTGCCCGGGAGCATGGCTGGTGGCTGCATGTCGACGGCGCCTACGGCGGTGCTGGCATCTTGCTCCCGGAACTTCGGGACAGGTATGCCGGGATCGAACTCGCCGACTCGATCGTGATGGACCCCCACAAGTGGTGGTTCGCCCCCTTCGACTGCGCGGCCCTGCTCTACCGCGACCCACGCATCGCGAAGTCCGTGCACACCCAGGATGCCTCGTACCTCGACGTCATCCATGGTGACGATGACGACCTCAACCCCAGCGACCTGGCCTACCACCTGACTCGCCGGGCACGCGGGCTCCCGCTGTGGTTCTCGCTGGCCGTCAACGGCCTCGATGCCTACCGTGATGCGGTGCGGCACTCGGTCGAGCTTGCCTCCTATGCGGCCGACTGCCTGCGCGCTCGCGCCGAGTGCGAGCTGGTGCGCGAGCCGGACCTCGGCGTTGTCCTCTTCCGTCGTGCCGGCTGGGGGGCTGAGGACTACGAGCGATGGTCGCGCGACCTGCTGGACAGGCAGGCCGCGTTCGTGACCTCGAGCCGTTGGCGTGGCGAGGTGGTGGGGCGCCTTGCCTTCTTGCACCCGGCCACCACGCGCGAGATGGTCGATGAGGCCCTTGCAGGGCTTGCCTAGCGATGGGCTTCATGGCTCTTCTCGCCACCGTGATCCCACTGGGACTCGGCGCCGCGTTCACCCCGTCGCTGCTGGCACTGCAGGTGCTCATCGTGTCGGGCGACCCGTGGGCCCGACGGGCCATGGCCGTCGCGCTCGGAAATGCCCTGGCATTCGGGCTGTTCGGCGCCTTGTTCTTGCTCGGCTTCGCCCAGGCCAGGCCGGCGACCGGGGCTGATGCCGATCTCGTCGGCATTCTCATCCGCGCGGCGGCCGGCATTGCGATGTGGGTCTTCGCCGCATGGCTGTTCGTCCCGCATCCAGCGCTGCGCGACCGGGTCGAGTCCGATATCACCGCCTATGTCCGGCGGGCGTCGTCGTGGGTGTTCTTCGGCATCGCCTTCCTGCTGAGCATCAAGGACGTGTCGTCCTTCCTCGCCCTGCTTCCCGCCCTGCACGACATCTCGGTCGGGTCCGTGTCGCTGCCGGAGAAGGCCTTCCTCCTGCTCGTGCTGTACCTGCTCGCGCTCTTGCCGGTGCTGCTGCCACCGGCTCTGCGCCTGGGCTTCGGGCACCGCGTCGATCCGTTCTTCCAACGCGTGTATCGATTCACCATGGACCACCAGTTCCCCATCGTGGGGGTCATGTGCGCGATCATTGGCACGTACCTAGTCGTCTCCGCGGTACTGATCGCGATGGGAGTCATCTCGTGAGCGCGCCGGAGTACGTCCCTGTCGACGGCCGGCCCCTGCGGGTGGCCATGGGCACGCGTCCGCTGGACCTCGACGACTGGATCGAGATCGATGGCGAGCGCCCGGCCGAGCTTGCCGAGAAGGACCTGCTCCTCGAGCAGCAGCGGGCACAGGTGCTCGCCACGACCGACGCCGGTCGCGCAGGTGCCCAGGAGACCTGGGAACTGCTCGTGGACTTCCTGCCCAGGCGCTTCCCGCAGGCGTACTCCCGGGAGGGCGACGGGCTGCGCGACCACCAGCTCGACCGGGTCGTGGCTGCCGGCAGCGATCCGCTGGAGGCAGCGGCCCGGCTCGTCCAGGAGGACCTGGCGGTCATGACGTCGCCCGAGCAGGGCAGGTGGCTGCTCAGCGCCGCGTGCCTGTGCTTCCCCTCGCGATGGTCGCTGCTCGACAAGATCGGCCGCGACATGGCTCAGATCCACCTGCCCGTGCCGTTCTATGCCGAGCGCGTGGGCGCTCCGGCCGACTCCTTCCTCGACAGGCTCGACCCCGGTCGCCCCGTCTGGCGGACCAACTGGACCATCCTCGACGGGCCAGAGCTCTTCCAGCCGGCCTCGCCGGGTGCGTGGCGCGGTGTTGCCGACGGCATCGACCTCGGCGACGCCCTGTACTTCCGGGTCGAGCGGCAGACGCTGAGGCGCCTGCCCGCCTCCGGCGCCGTGCTGTTCACGATCCGCACCTACGTGCGCTCCCTTGCGTCGCTGGCGAGCGTGCGCCCGGGCATCTACGGCGACCTGGCATCGACCCTGCGCCAGACTCCGGCCGAGACCGTCGACTACAAGGGCTGGACGCCCCTCATGGGCCCGCTCCTGGATTGGCTGAGCCTGCGTGCCTGATCCGCGCGCCTGAGTTATCCTGCTGCGAGCACCAAGGCTTCGAGACCGCTGGGGAAGGCGTCGCTCGAAGGAGGTGCGTATGACGACAGTCGTCCACGCCAAGGGCGCGTCGGGTGCGGATGCATGGTCCGCTCACGGCGTGCTTTTCGTCCATTCCTGCCCCCGGGCCCTCAGCCCGCACCTGGAATGGGCCCTCACCCGGATCTTCGGGGCGTCCGTTGCCCTCGACTGGTCGGAGCAGCCCATCGAGCCGGGTGCCGTGCGCGCCGAAGTGGTGTGGAACGGCCCGGTGGGCATGGGAGCGCGGATCGCGAGCGCACTCCTCGCGTTCACCGGGGTGCGCTACGAGGTCACCGAGGATGCCTCGCCGGGGCGCGAGGGCGAGCGCTTCGCGGCAACTCCGGCCCTGGGCCTTTTCCGCGCGTCGATCGGCGTGCATGGCGACGTCATGGTGTCCGAGGAGCGCCTGCGCTCGGCCATGGGCCACGTGCGCACGCACGGGGGCGAGGTGTCCTTGGCCGAGGAGATCAGCCGCCTGATCGGCGAGCCCTGGGATGTCGAGCTGGAGGCCTTCCGCTGCTCGCACGCTGACAGCACCGTGCGGGTACTGCACAACGTCGTCTGACCCCCACCCCTCTACCGCCGAGCCCCGCTGAATGGCGGTTTTCTGCACCATGCGGTGCAAGAAAACCGCCATTCAGCGGGGCTCGGCGGTAGGGCTGGTAGCTACAGCGGGATGTTGCCGTGCTGGCCGCGCACTCCAGGCGTGTCGAGCAGCACCTTCGCAACCGTCGAGCGCGTGAGTGCCGGATCGACTACCTGGTCGACGACGCCGATCTCGACCGCGCGCGCGATGCCGCCGGAGATCACCTCATGCTCGGCGGCGAGCTCGAGCTCGACCTGCGCGCGCGACTCGTCGGGAACCTCGGCCAGGCGGCGGCGATGCAGGATGCGGATGGCAGCGACCGCGCCCATGACTGCAACCTCGGCGTCGGGCCACGCGAACACCCGGGTGGCGCCCAGCGATGCCGAGTTCATCGCCACGTACGCGCCGCCGTAGGCCTTGCGGGTGACGACGGTGACGCGGGGGACGACGCACTCCGCAAAGGCATGCAGGAGCTTGGCGCCGCGACGCACCACGCCCTCCCACTCCTGGCCGAGGCCGGGCAGGTAGCCGGGCACGTCGACCAGGACGACCAGCGGGACGGCGAAGGCATCGCACATGCGCACGAAGCGCGCGGCCTTCTCGGCGCTCGCCGAATCCAGGCAGCCGCCCAGGCGCATCGGGTTGTTTGCCACGATGCCGGTCGTGCGGCCACCGAGGCGGCCGAGGCCGACCACGATGTTCGGAGCCCAGCGGGCATGCAGCTCGGTGAAGGTTCCCGCGTCGAAGAATGCCTCGATGATCGGGTGCACGTCGTAGGCGCGCTTGGCCGACTCGGGCATGAGCGCGCCCAGGTCGGTGTCGTCGATGGCCTCGATGTGCAGCGAGCCCTGCTGGCCGAGCAGTGAGGCGACCTTGCGCGCCTCCTCGAAGGCCTCGGCCTCGGACTCCGTCGTGATGTGCACGACGCCGCTGCGCCGGCCATGGGGCTCCGAGCCGCCGAGGATGTCCATGTTGACGTCCTCGCCGGTGACCGATCGGACGACCTCAGGGCCCGTGACGAAGATGCGCCCGGCATCGGACATGATCACGATGTCGGTGAGGGCCGGTCCGTAGGCAGCGCCTCCAGCCGCGGGGCCGACGACGACGGAGATCTGCGGCACCTTGCCCGATGCGCGCGTCATGGCAGCGAAGACGCGGCCGACGCCGTCGAGGCTCAGGACGCCCTCGCGCAACCGGGCTCCGCCGGAGTGCCAGATGCCGATGACGGGGACACTGTCGGCGAATGCGCGGTCGTACGCAGTGACGATGGCGCGGCAGCCGTCGTTGCCCATCGCACCGCCCTGGACGGTGGGGTCGGTGGCGAAGACCACGACATTGGCGCCGTTGGCGCGTCCCGTAGCCGCCACCACTCCGCGGTCGTCCTCGGGCGTGATCAGCGTGAATTCGCCGTTGTCGAAGAAGGCCGTGAGCCGGGCCCGCGGTGAGCGGGGATCGAGCTCCACGGGCGCAGCGGCCTCGGTCATGTCACACGCTCCTGAAGACGACGGCGACGTCGTGTCCGCCGAATCCGAATGAGTTGTTGAGGGCAGCGATGTCGCCGGCGGGCAGCGCGCGGGGCTCTCCCGATGCGACATCGAGGGAGATCTCGGGATCCTTGTTGTCGAGGTTGGCCGTCGGCGGGACGAGGCGGTCGCGCAGGGCCAGCACGGTGAAGATCGATTCGATGGCACCCGCGCCGCCGAGGAGATGGCCGGTCATCGACTTGGTGCCGGTGACGACCACGCTGTCGGTGCGATCGCCCAATGCGCCGCGGATAGCGACGTTCTCGGCGATGTCGCCCTGGGGGGTCGAGGTCGCGTGCGCATTGATGTGGACGATGTCGTCGACCGTCAGGCCGGCGTCCTCGATGGCGAAGCGCATGGCGCGGCTGGCGCCCAGGCCTTCAGGATCGGGCTGGGCGATGTGGTGGCCGTCGGAGGTCAGGCCGGCACCGCCGTAGATGCCGAGGATGGTCGCGCCGCGGGCCGCGGCGAACTCGGCGGACTCCAGGACGAGCACGCCTGCGCCCTCGCCCATGACGAAGCCGTCACGGTCGATGTCGTAGGGCCGCGATGCCGCCGTGGGATCGTCATTGCGGGTCGACAGCGCGCGCATGGCCGAGAAGCCGGCCATCGTGATGGGGTGGATGACGGCCTCGGTGCCGCCGCAGATCACGACGTCGGCGCGCCCGGTCTGGATCATGCGGGCGGCGTAGGAGACGGCCTCGGCGCCTGAGGCGCAGGCGCTGACAAGGCCGTGCACGCCTGCGCGGGCACCGACCTCGAGGCCGACGATGGCCGCGGGGCCATTGGGCATGATCTGCGTGACCATGTGCGGGGAGACGCGCGAGGGGCCCTTGTCGAGGAGCGTGTCATAGGCGCTCATGAGCGAGGTGAGGCCGCCCATGCCACTGGAGATCACGGCACCGAGGCGCTCGGGATCGACGGCCGGTGCCCCGGCCTGCGCCCAGGCCTCGCGGGCGGCCACGAGGGCCGCCTGCTGGGCGCGGTCGAGGCGTCGGGCCTCGACGCGGTCGAGCTTGTCGGCGGGGTCGACCGACATGATGCCGGCGATGCGAGCAGGTTGGATCTCGGCCCAGGGCTCGTCGATCGTGCGGATGCCGGGGCGGCCCGCCAGCACGTTCTGCCACGTCGTCGCGACATCGTCGCCGACGGGGGTGATCATGCCAAGGCCGGTAACGACGACCTCACGCGTCATGGAGTCCTCCGGGATACCAGGTGGGGCGATGGGGGAGCAGCAGTCGCCGTGCGCGGGGCGGGGCCGACGTACGGTGCAGGCCTGTCGTCGGCCGGCCGGCCCCGCGCACGGGAATGACTGTGACTACTGGTTGGCCGAGATGTAGGTGACGGCGTCGCCGACGGTCTTGAGGTTCTTGACCTCGCTGTCGGGGATCTTCACGCCCCACTTGTCCTCGCATGCCATGACAACTTCGACCATCGACAGCGAGTCGATGTCGAGGTCGTCGACGAAGGACTTGTCGAGCTGCACGTCTGCCACCGGAACTCCGGCGACCTCGTTCACGATGACGGCGAGGCCGTCGAGAATCTCCTGGCTCATTGCTTTCCTCTGCTTCCTTGGCTGGTTACTGCGCTTTTCCTATGGGCTACTGCGGTCTGGCTGGTCTGAAGGGCAATAGTGCCGTATGCGGTCCCGGGTGCAGGGGCCTACGGCAGCGTGATCACCTGCGAGGCGTAGACGAGCCCTGCCCCGAATCCGATGATCAGTGCCGTGCCGCCGTGCGGGATCTCGCCGGCCTCGAGCATGGCATCCATCGCGAGGGGGATCGACGCCGCGGACGTGTTGCCCGTGTAGGCAATGTCGCGGGCGACCGGCACGTGCTCGGGGAGCTTGAGCGCGCGGACCATGGCATCGGTGATGCGCATGTTGGCCTGGTGCGGGATGAAGGCGTCGAGGTCGTCTGCTGCGACCCCGGCGGCATCGAGTGCGCGCAGGGCCACCTTGGACATGTCGCCGACTGCCCAGCGGAAGACCTGCTGGCCCTGCATCGTGAGCGCGGGGAAGAGCGGGCCCGGCTCCTCGCGGTACTCGATGAGCGACTGGGTCATGGTGATCGCCTCGCGCTGGCCGCCGTCGGCACCCCAGACGACCGGTCCAATGCCCGGCTCGTCCGTCGGGCCGATGACCACGGCGCCGGCGCCGTCGGCGAACAGGAAGGCGGTGCTGCGATCGTCGAAGTTCACCCAGTCGCTGAGCTTCTCGACGCCGATGACCACTACGTACTCGGCACTGCCGCCGCGAATGAGGTCGTTGGCCAGTGCGATGCCGTAGCAGAAGCCGGCGCAGGCCGAGCCGATGTCCATCGCGGCAGCGTTGACGGCACCGATGCGGTGCGCGACCTCAGCAGAGGCCGAGGGGGTCTGGTACGGATGGGTAACCGTTGCGGTGATCACCATGCCGATGCGGTCGGCTGCGATGCCCGAGCGCTCGACGGCGATGGAAGCCGCCTGCGTCGCCATGTCGGCGACGCTCTCGTCGGCAGCGGCGAACCGGCGCTCGATGATGCCCGAGCGTTCGCGGATCCACTCGTCGGACGATTCGATGCGCTCGCAGATCTCGGCATTGGTGACCACGCGCTCAGGACGGTAGGCACCGACCGACAGCAGCCCGGCGTGCGCTGCGCCGGTGCGCGGCGTGATGCGCGAGGTCATACTGCGGCTTCCTGGGCGAGGGGATGCAGTCGCAGGATCGGCTGCCCGGGTGCGACCGGGTCGCCGTCCTCGACGAGCCACTCCACGACGGTCCCGCCATGGGGTGCCACGACGGGAATGCTCTCGCGGGAGTTCTCGACGGCGCCGACTGCTGCACCCGCCTCGATGTCGGAACCGACGGCCACCATGCCATCGGAGCGGAAGGCACCCTTGATGGGCGAGATGAGCATGCGCCACGTGGGCTGCGTGTCGATCTGGGAGATGCGTCCGTGCCTGTCGATCAGGCGCCAGGCGGCCGGTAGGTCGTCGGGTGTCTTCAGCGCGAGGGTCTCGACGCCGGGAAGGGCGCGCTTGATCAGCCCCGTGAGGGTGCCGGCCGGCGGGATCTCGATGACTGCGGTGACTCCGAGGTCGGCCATGGTCGCCATGCACAGGTCCCAGCGGACGGGGTTGCTGACCTGCGTGACCAGGCGCTTGAGCACCTCGCGGCCGTCGTGCACGACCTGGCCGTCGGCATTGGAGATCAGCGGGATGCGCGGGTCATGGGTGGAGATCGCGCGGGCGTAGCCGGCGAGCTGCTCGACCGCCGGGGCCATGTGCTGGGTATGGAACGCGCCAGCGACCTCGAGCGGGCGAACGCGTGCGCCCTCCGGCGGGTCTGCCGCGAAGGCCGCCAGCTGCTCGAGCGTGCCGGCGACGACGATCTGCCCGGCCCCGTTCATGTTGGCGGGGGTGAGGCCATGCTGCTGAGCCTTGGCGACGACGGCATCGGCCTCGCCGCCGAGCACCGCACTCATGCCGGTGGCGGTGACGGCGGAGGCATTGGCCATGCCCCGACCGCGCTCGCGGACGAAGACCATCGCCTGCTCGGCCGACAGCACGCCGGAGCCGACGGCCGCGGTGATCTCGCCGACCGAATGGCCGGCCCCGACGCCGATCTTGCTGAATGCCGCGCCGGGATGCGGGAACAGGCTGAGCAAGGTCACCAGCCCGGCGCCCACGATCAGCGGCTGGGCCACTGCCGTGTCGCGGATCGTGTCGGCATCGGAGACGGTGCCGTGCTCGACCAGGTCGATGCCGGAGACCGCTGACAGCCAGCGCAGTCGGTCTGCGACGCCGGGGACGTCGAGCCAGGGGGTGAGGAAACCGGGAGTCTGGGAGCCCTGTCCGGGCGCGACCACTACGAGCACGGGTACAGCCTTCCTGGTGAAGGACGACAGGTGCGACGGGCCCACGCCCAATCTCATCCACTCATTCTTGTAGGAAACCTACAACATAGAGTCGCTGTCAGATTCCTTCCCATCGCAGCGAGTGGGGGTTTGTGGCTCGATTTCGTGGCGAAATCGAGCCACAAACCCCCACTCGGCGGGTGGATCAGGAAGCGGACAGCCGGCCCAGGGCCAGCCCCAGCCGCAGGGCGAAGGCCCCGCGCGGGTCGGTCGGGCTCCAGCCGGTGACGTCGGCGATCTTGCGCATGCGGTAGCGGACGGTGTTCGGGTGCACGTAGAGCGCCCGCGCGGTCGCCTCCAGCGAGCCGGTGCGCTCGAGGTAGGCGCACGCGGTGTCGTAGAGCCCGGCATCTGCCAGCAGTGCGTCATGGACCATCGCGACCAGGGTCGCGATCGCTTCCGGATCCCCGCCCAGGGCGCGCTCGGGCAGCAGTTCGGCGACGGGCACGGGCCGCGGAGCATCCGGCCAGCCCCAGGCGGCATGCAGGCCCGAGATCGCCGAGCGCGCGGCTGCCGGCACGTCGGCGATGGTGCTGCAGGGCTCGCTCACGACGACCGGGCCGGGCCCGAAGTGGGGCGTCAGCAGCCGCGCCACGCGCAGGGGGTCGCTGCCCGCCACGGCATGGGTTCCGACGACGGCCAGGAGCGTCGCGCCGTGGATGCCGGTGATGAGGTCGAGGGCATGGTTGGTAGCCGACCGGCGCAGGACGTCGACGGAGTCCTCGGCATCGCCCACGGGCGCGCTCCCGGCGATGACGAGGAGGGCATCGGACGTCGACCACCCCAGGCTGCCCAGGCGCGCGAGCACATCGGGGT
Source organism: uncultured Bifidobacteriaceae bacterium (assembly GCA_964344045.1). Classification (GTDB taxonomy): domain Bacteria; phylum Actinomycetota; class Actinomycetes; order S36-B12; family S36-B12; genus UBA10649. The sequence goes on along the minus strand of CAYFLP010000038.1, from coordinate 1,440 downwards.
CGATCTCGTCGCGCAGAAGCGCGTCGACCACCAGGGCCTCCACGCGAGCATCCCAGGCACCCCGTGCCTCCGCCGCCCGGGCGTAGACCTCCGCTGCCGAGAAGGCGATCTCGCGCGAGTAGCGCAGGATCGCCAGGCGCATGGACGCCTGCTGGGCTTCGTCGGTGAGGTCGTCGATGGCCGACTCCACGACGGAGACCGTCGTGCGTACCAGGTCGACCGTCTGCTCGAGGGAGATCACCCGCGCCAGCTGCCGCGGTGCTGCGCCGAACACCTCGACAGCGAGGTCCGCGGCATTGCGACCAGGGTTGTCGATCCAGTCGAAGAAGGCGGTGATGCCAGCCTGGGCGACGAGCCCGACCCACGACCTCTCCTGGGGGCCGAGCTGGCGGAACCACGGCAGTGCGGAATCCATCTGGCGTGTCGCACGCGTCGCCAGGTCGCCCGTGCTGCGCAGGTCGTCGAGCATCAGCCGATGTTCACGCCGACCAGGCGACCGATGAGGTACGTGACGCCGGCAGCGCCCACGCCCCACATGACCTGCCGGGCCGCGGAGAACGCCATTCCCCGGCCGGAGAGCCGGCCGACGATGGATCCCACGACGACCATCGAGACCAGTGCCAGGCAGATGCCGATCACCAGCGGGATCACCGTCGAGGCTCCTGGCGACAGGAAGAACAGGTAGGGGAGCATGACGATCACGGCGCCGATGGCGAAGGCGATGAACGACGAGCCGGCGGCGTGGATGGGCGAGCCCAGGCTGTCGGGGTCCAGGC
>CAYFLP010000038.1:0-654 GCA_964344045.1 uncultured Bifidobacteriaceae bacterium | reverse complement strand
CTCGCTGGCTGGCGACGCTGACATACTCGCCCGCGGCCATGCTGAATGCCCCTGCGAGCAGGCCGGCGAGCCCGGCGAAGAACACGGTCGTGTTGCTGGTCTCGGCGCCGGCGAAGCCCATGACGAGTGCGGTGTTGGACACCAGGCCGTCACTGACGCCGAAGACCGCGGCGCGCAGCGCCCCGGACCTGTCGGTGCGATGCCAGCCCTCGCCGAAGCGCCCGCCCCCGGTCGCCGTCGAGGCCACGGCTCCCTTGCCGGCCGTGCGGATGGGCGGGAGGGATCGACCGGTGCGCATCGAGCGGAAGACCTCGATGTGCTCTCGCTCGTCCTGCGACATCGAGTCGGGGGCCTCAGGCTCGTCGTCGTACATGCCGGCATCGGCGCCCTCGACCTCTTCGAGCTTGCTCAGCACATCGGCGAGGCCCGTGCCACGGGCGCGTGCCACGAGCGCGGCATCGGTGGGGTCGAGCTCGGTCGGCTGAGGTGGGACCGGCACGCCAGCGCCCTCGAGTAGCTCTACCCAGTGCGCCGCATGCTCGTCCTCGATGTCGGCGAGCTCGAGCAGGGCATCTCGACGGTCGCCTTCGACGGTCTGGGCGAGCGCGCGATAGAGCAGTGCCGCATTGCGCTCCGCCTCGAGATACCGAAGGA
>CAYFLP010000037.1:7273-14254 GCA_964344045.1 uncultured Bifidobacteriaceae bacterium | reverse complement strand
ATCGAGGTGGTTCGTCGGCTCGTCGAGGAGCAGAAGGTCCGGCTGCTGAAGCAGCAGCTTGCACAGTGCGACGCGGCGCTTCTCGCCGCCGGAGAGCACCGACACGTCGGCATCGGGTGCCGGGCAGCGCAGGGCATCCATCGCCTGGTCGAGCTGGGAGTCCAGGTCCCACGCATTGCGATGGTCGATGGCCTCCTGCAGCACGCCCATCTCGGCGAGGAGCGCGTCGTAGTCGGCGTCGGGATCGGCCAGCTCGGCGGAGATCTCGTTGAACCGGTCGATCATGGCCTTCGTCTCGGCCACGCCGTCCTGGACGTTCTCGATGACAGTCTTCGACTCGTCGAGGTTCGGCTCCTGCATGAGGATGCCAACGGAGTACCCCTCGTGGAGCATTGCCTCGCCATTGGACACCTCGTCGACGCCGGCCATGATCTTCAGCAGGCTGGACTTGCCGGCGCCATTGGGGCCGACGACACCGATCTTGGCCCCGGGAAGGAAGGACAGCGTGACGTCGTCGAGGACGACCTTGTCGCCGTGTGCCTTGCGAGCCTTGCGAAGGGTGTAGATGAACTCGGCCATGCCCGGAGCCTAGACGAGGACGAATCCGCGCCACGTGCCAGCACTGCAGGCCATGCCCCATCAGGCGGCCTGCTCCTCCAGCTTCGCGCGGTCGGGTGCCTCGGCCACCACCTCGCCGGTCTCGACGCTGACGAGCCGGCCCTGCTCGTCCTCGATGATCCCCGCCTGTGCCATGGCGTCAGCCAGGCTGCGCTCCTCGCTCTCCATGACCGAGGCGCGCTTGACCCGGGAATAGGTAGCGATTCCCCGCGACAGGTCCGGGCCCACTGCCTGGGCCTCGATGTCGAAATAGCGCACCAGGTGCTTGTGGTCTCCGCACGGCTTCTCCAGCTCGCGGCTGCGCAGGCGGCCGTGGACGACCACGGGCATCCCCTTCTCGATCGACTGCACGACGTTCTGGGCCATGTGCCGCCAGCACGAGACAGTGAAGTAGTGGGTGTCGCCGTCGACCCACCGCTCGTTCGACCGGTCGAACCTGCGGGTGCTCTGGGCAACCCGGAAGGATGCGACCGGGTCGCCTGCCCGGGTGAAGCGCAGCTCGACGTCGTTGACGACGTTGCCGACGACCGTGAACTCGATGTCATTCATGGATCCTCCAAGTGAGATGTCTGGACCGGCGTTGCCGGCACGGGCCACGATTCGCGCGGGAGCCCCCTGCGGCCAGCGCCGCGTCAGCCGGTGTGGACGCGGCCGCACTCACGAGCCTGCCTGTGGACACCGCGGATAGCCTTCGGCCATGGCCCGAGCGATCCGCGTCCACCGCGCGTGGGCCGTGGCTGCCGTCACGTTCCTCGTGCTGATCGCCGCGGCAGCCTTCCGCTCATCCTTCGGCGTCATGGTCGTGCCGCTCCACGACGAGTTCGGCTGGAGCGTCGCCTCGATCAGCATTGCGGTGTCAGTCAACCTCGTCCTCTACGGCCTGACTGCCCCGTTCGCAGCTGCGTTGATGGAGACCTTCGGCATTGCGCGCATTGCGGCGATCGCGATGGCCCTGGTCGCGCTGGGCACCGGCCTCACAGTGGTGATGACCGCGTCCTGGCAGTTGGTCATCTTGTGGGGCCTGCTCGTGGGGCTGGGCACGGGCTCGACGGCACTGGTGTTCGGCGCGCTGATCACCAACCGCTGGTTCGCAACGCATCGCGGCCTGGTGATGGGCATCCTCGGCACGGCCTATGCGACCGGCCAGCTCGCCTTCCTCCCGTTGATCTCCCACCTCATCGACTCGTTCGGCTGGCGCACGGCGGCGTGGCTGATCACTGCCCTGTGCGTCCTGACGATCCCCCTCGTGCTCCTCGTCATCCGCGACCGCCCGTCCGACGTCGGCCTCGAGCCGTACGGCGCCACCGGCACGCCGGTGCCCGCGGCCGCCCGCACGGCACCTTCCCGAAGCGGCAGGAGCGCTGCGGCCGGCGCGATCACGACACTGCGCGCGGCCGCGCGCACGAAGGCCTTCTGGCTCCTGGCCGGCACCTTCTTCGTCTGCGGGTGGACCACGAACGGCATCATCAGCACCCACTTCATCCCGGCCATGCACGACCACGGGATGACGTCGACGACCGCTGCCGGGCTGCTCGCCCTCGTCGGGATCTGCGACATCGTCGGAACGATCGGCTCCGGCTGGCTGTCCGACAGGTTCGACCCCCGTTACCTGCTCTTCGCCTACTACGGCCTTCGCGGGGTGGCCCTGATCGCACTGCCCATCCTCGTCGGCCCGCATGCTTCCCCGCCCGTGCTCGTGGTGATGGTCTTGTTCGGCCTCGACTGGGTCGCCACCGTGCCCCCGACCGTCGCCCTGTGCCGGCAGATCTACGGCGTCGATGCGGGGGCCATCGTCTTCGGCTGGGTGTTCGCGGCCCACATGATCGGCGCGGCCGGCGCAGCTCTCGTATCCGGTGCCATCCGCACGGCGAGCGGCGACTACCTGTTCGCCTGGCTGCTGGCCGGGCTACTGGCGATCATCGCCGCGATCGCCTGCACGGCCATTCCGCGCGCCCCTGTGGCGAACGATTCGCAAGTAGGCCTCGCAGCGCACTGAGCTGCGGCCGACGGCAACTAGGTTCGCGCGCATGACCGCGAGCGAGACTGCCAAGACGAACGGCCAGTGGGCCCTGGGCCAGACCGACCCGCTGAATCCCAATGAGGCGATGAAGCGCGAGGACGACGGCCTCAACGTTCGCGCTCGGGTCGAGCAGTACGCGAAGGACGGCTTCGCCTCGATCCCCGGCGACGACCTGCGGGGCCGCCTGCGCTGGTGGGGCCTGTACACCCAGCGCAAGCCCGGTATCGATGGCGGCCGCACTGCCTCGATGGAGCCCGAGGAACTCGAGGACGAGCACTTCATGATGCGCGTGCGGTCGGACGGAGGCCGGCTGTCGCTGGAGCAGTTGCGCACGGTGGCCCAGGTCTCCCAGGAGTTCGCCCGCGATACGGCCGATGTCAGCGACCGGCAGAACATCCAGTACCACTGGATCCGCATCGAGGACATCCCCGAGATCTGGCGCCGCCTGGAGGCTGTCGGCCTGACCACCGCAGAGGCGTGCGGCGACGTGCCGCGCGTGATCCTGGGCTCCCCCGTCGCCGGCGTCGCACTCGACGAGATCGTCGACGGCACGCCCGCGATCGACGAGATCCTGCAGCGCCACCTGCTCGACCCGGCCTACTCGAACCTGCCGCGCAAGTTCAAGTCGGCGATCAGCGGCTCCCCGCGCATGGATGTCGCGCACGAGATCAATGACGTCTCGTTCGTCGGCGTGATCCATCCCGAGCATGGCCCCGGCTTCGACGTCTGGGTGGGAGGCGGCCTGTCGACAGCGCCCCACCTGGCCGTGCGCCTGGGCGCATGGGTGCCCGTCGCCGAGGTGCCGGATGTCTGGGCCGGAGTCATCGGCATCTTCCGCGACTATGGCTACCGCCGACTGCGCACGAAGGCCCGGCTGAAGTTCCTGGTGAAGGACTGGGGCGCCGAGAAGTTCCGCTCGGTCCTCGAACAGGAGTACCTCGGTCGCCCGCTCGTCGACGGCCCAGCGCCGCAGGTCCCCGCCGACGGCCGTCGCGATCACGTGGGCATCTACCCGCAGAGGGACGGACGCCTCTACGTCGGCGTCGCCCCGACCGTGGGCCGGCTCTCGGGCACGCGCCTTGCGCAGCTGGCCGACCTGGCCGAGGCCGCAGGCTCGCAGCGGGTGCGGCTCACCGCGCACCAGAAGATCGTGATCCTCGACGTCGAGCCGGCGAAGGTCGACGACCTGGTCAACGGCCTCGCTGCCATCGATCTCATCGCAGGGCCTTCCGTCTTCCGCCGCGACACCATGGCGTGCACGGGAGTCGAGTACTGCAAGCTGGCGATCGTCGAGACGAAGGGCCGCGCGAAGGAGCTCATCGGCGAGCTCGAGGCCCGCCGCCCGGGCTGGCAGCTGCCGCTCGCCGTGCACGTGAACGGCTGCCCGAACTCCTGCGCGCGCATCCAGGTAGCCGACATCGGGCTCAAGGGAATCCGGGCGCTGGACGCCGACGGCAACGACGTCGAGGGCTTCCAGGTGCACCTCGGCGGGCGCATCGGCGATCAGGCCAACTTCGGCCGAACGGTCAAGGGACTTCGCCTGCCGGCCGCCGACCTCCCCGACTACGTCGATCGCGTGCTGGGCGAGTTCGAGGCCGGACGCACCAGCGGTGAGTCCTTCAGCGAGTGGGCACTTCGCGCAGACGAGGCCTCCCTGCGATGAGCCAGCGCTACACCACGAAGGAACTGCGCGACATCGCCGACCTCGCGCAGCGCGACCTGCACGATGCCGATGCCGCCGACATCCTGAAGTGGGTCGGCGCGACGTTCGGCGAGCACGCACTCGTCAGCCAGTCGATGGCGAATGCCGCCCTTGCCCACATGGCCGCATCCGTCGCCCCTGAGATCCCTGTCGTCTTCCTCGACACCGGTTACCACTTCCCGGAGACCCTCGAGACACGGGATCGGCTCGTCGAGCGCACGGGGGTGACGCTCATCAACGTCGTCCCTGCCATCAGCATCGAGGAGCAGGACCGCAGGTTCGGTCCCTACCTCCACAAGCGCGACCCCGATCGCTGCTGCCACCTGCGCAAGGTGCGCCCCATGGACGATTTCCTCATCGACTACGACGCGTGGGTCACGGGCATGCGCCTTGCCGCCGCACCCCATCGCAAGGAGCGCAAGGTCATCGAATTCGATCCGCGCAGGCACCTGGTCAAGGTCAACCCGCTGCTGTTCTGGTCGGACGACGACCTGCTGCGCTACACGATCGAGAATGACGTCACGGTCAATCCCCTCATGTACGAGGGCTATCCCTCGATCGGCTGCGAGCCGTGCACGCGCCGCGTCGAGCCCACGGATGATCCGCGCGCCGGCCGCTGGGCCGGCTCCGGGAAGCTCGAATGCGGGCTGCACATATGAGCGCGTATCCGCTGTCCTTGCACGTGACGGGCCGGAAGGTCGTCGTGGTGGGCGCAGGCGCTGTCGCAACGCGACGCATCGCAGGCCTCCTCGAGGCGGGTGCGCAGGTCACGGTCATCGCGCCGCACGCGAGCGAGAGCGTGCAGCAGTGGGCTGCGAGCGCACGGGTGGCCTGGCATGCACGCGACTTCGAGCCTGGCGACCTGGCCGATGCGTGGCTCGCCCACACCGCCACAGGCGTGAAGCCTGTCGATGACGCCGTTGCCGAGGAGGCCGAGGCAGCGCGCATCTGGTGCGTGCGGGCCGACGATGGCGCGCTCACCAGCGCCTGGACCCCGGCGAGCGCGACCGTCGACGAGGTCACCATCGCCGTCACGTCCCGCATGGACCCGCGTCGCAGCGCCGCCGTCCGCGATGCAGTCGCCGAGCAGTTGCGCGACGGATCGCTTCCCGTGCGCGCTATCCGCCCACGCGATGGCCATGTCGTGCTGGTCGGGGGCGGTCCGGGCGACGCAGACCTCATCACCGTGCGAGGCAGGCGCGAGCTGGCGAAGGCAGACGTCGTCGTCTTCGACCGGCTGGCTCCCGCCGGGCTGCTGTCCGGCCTGGCGGCCGACGTCGAGCTGATCGATGCCGGCAAGCGCCCCGATCACCACACGCTGACGCAGGACGAGATCAACTCCCTCATCGTCGAGCGCGCGCAGCAGGGCAAGCGCGTCGTGCGCCTCAAGGGTGGCGACCCCTACGTCTTCGGGCGCGGGTCGGAGGAAGTCCAGGCCTGCATCGCAGCCGGAGTGAGCGTGGAAGTGGTGCCCGGCATCAGCTCGGCAGTCGCAGCGCCCGCGGCGGCGGGCATCCCCGTGACGCACCGCGGCCTCAGCAACGGCTATGCCGTCATCACCGGCCATGAGCTGCGCGAGGTCGAGCAGCTCGCAGCACTCGACCTCACCCTCGTCGTGCTCATGGGAGTGAAGAGCCTTCCCGCTCTCGTGGCAGGCCTGGTCTCGTCGGGCAAGGACGCCACGACACCAGTTGCCGTCATCGAGCGGGCCACTACCGCCCGGCAGCGGGTCACCACCGCGACGCTCGAGACCATCGTCGGGGTCGCCGCGCAGGCGCGGGTTGCCAACCCCGCAGTCATCGTCATCGGCGACGTGGTCGCAGTGCCGACCCTGCTGCGCGCCGAGGCCCCGATCACGGCATCATCGCCCGCGTGAGGCATCTCGTCGCTCTTCTCGCGCATGGCAGCCCGGATCAGCGCTCGGCTGCCGCGGCCCGAGAACTGGCCACGCGCGTCGCAGGTGAACTTCCTGAAGCCGACGTCCGGTGCGCCTTCCTCGACAATGACGAGCCGAGCCTCGAGCAGCTGGTGCGCGGCGCGCAGCCCAACGGTGTCACCGTCGTGCCGCTCTTCCTCAACGACGCCTTCCACGCCCGTGTCGACGTGCCTGCCGCAGTTGCGGCAGCGCGCGAGCACTGCGATGCCATCACCGTGACCGATTCGCTCGCGCACCAACCCTCGCTGATCGCGTGGCTCGACGGGCGACTCCCCACTGGCGTGCCCGTCGTCATGGCAACGGCAGGGACGAGAGACGAATCCGCGCAGGCGCAGTTGCGCAAGCTAGCCGCCGCGTGGGCCAGCACACGCGGCACGGATGTGCGAGTCGCCTACGCCAGCATGGCCGAGCCGACCGTGGGCCAGGCGCTCGAGGAGCTCGGGCCCAGCGCCGCCGTCGCTGCCTACCTCCTGTTCCCGGGCACGCTCGTCGATCGCATCGAGGCCGAGGCCAGCGGGCGAGCCATCACTCCCCCGCTGGCCGGCTCTGCGGCACTCGTCGAGGTCATCGCCGCTCTCGCAGCAGGTGCGCGGCCCGCCCAACCCTGACGCACGCGTCCAGTCCCGTACGCGACAATGGTGCGCTGGCGCCCGTAGCTCAATGGATAGAGCTACCGGTTTCTACCCGGTCGGTTGGGGGTTCGAG
>CAYFLP010000037.1:0-7263 GCA_964344045.1 uncultured Bifidobacteriaceae bacterium | reverse complement strand
CTCAACGAGCGCGTGTGGCCCGCGCCCCTCGCCGGGTGAAGTCGCCGGCCGTGCAGTCGAGATGCGGCGTGCGGGGCAGGTGACCGCACCTGCCCCGCACGCGCTCTCCCATGCGCCTCGCAGAGCTACTGCTGCGCGACTGCCCGGTAGGTACGGGTCCAGCGGAAGGGCGCGTACTGCTCCGACGGAGCAGGTGCCCAGCCGATCACCGTGCACGTTCCCGGTCGCACGAGCTTGACCGTCGTCTGCCCATCGCGCAGGCGAATCTGGCATTGGTCACGGTCCTGCTCGCGAATGCGCCAGCGAACGGTGACGCCGGCATCTGTCTTCACCGGCCGCGCCGCAAGGAGCAGGCGACGGCCTACCGGGTAGGTCCCGCGCTCAGCGGCCCGAATGCGCGCATGCTGCTGCAGGCGGACGGTGCCTGCGACAGGCGTGATGGCCACGCTCACAGGCCCCTGTCCCGCGGACGGACCCTCCGGACCGGGGACTGTAGAGGCAGCGCCGCCCGACGTCGTCGATCCCGTTGATGTCGATCCCGAGCTGGTCCCCCCGCCCGAGGGCGGAGTAGTCGGCTCGTCGGTGGGAATGGGATCCGTGCGCGTGCCGACGGTCACGTCGATGTAGGTGAGATTCAGGTCGCCGCGCATGGTGGCCGTGTTGCCCGAACCCTCGGCAGTGGCCGAGACATCTTCGGAGCTGGTCTCCTCGCTGGCGAGGATCGACGCATTGCTCAGGGTCGTGCCGCTGCCCTCGAACCCATCCATCGCGCCGTCAAGGCTGAAGGTCAGGCGGTATTCGCCCTGGGGCACGGTCGCCGTGTCCCAGAGGTAGCCGTAGGAGAGCTTGCCCGTGACGGTCACTTCGGCACCGAAGGAGCCGGGGCCATCCGCGGCGGCTTCGTGCACAGCGCCGTTGAAGTAGGGCGCGTCAGCACCGGTTCCCTGCCATCGATGGGTGTCCGCACTCCAGGTATAGGTGCGATCCGGGACGATCCGCTGGATCGTCAGTCGGGCTCCCGCCGTGTAGACGGCTGCCTCGGTCCGGTCACTGGTGACCGGGACCCAGCTGTCGCCTTCCTTGACCACCTGGGCACCCCATACCTCGTTCGTCCCGCGGCCGCTGATCCAGCACATGTCATAGCCAGTCGCGGGCTCGGCAAGGGCGCTGTAGAGGCCCATCTCGACACGCGTATAGGCACGGCTGAGGTTGGGATCCATCGCCTCGAGGTTGTCGCCCCAGTCGACGGTCGTGACCGAGCCGTCCTCCGCCAGGGCCAGGTCGCCCTGCCAGACATTGCCGGCATCCTTCTGCAGTGCTCCAGCGCATTCAGCGCTGGTCAGGTCGCGTGCCACCACATATCCCGATTGGATCGCGCCAGTGAACTGCTCCGTCACCGGAGTCGTGATCGGCGGCAGGTATGCGCTCTCCGAGTACAGCAGCGGAATCGACAGGTTGTTGCCCACCGTCTCCTCTTCCGCTGCATTGCCGACCGGCATGAAAGTCGCCGCGATCGCGCAAATGGAAAGTCCCGTCATTGCCATGCGCAAAGCTCGCACGGTCCTCACTTCCTCTCACAGAATCTTCTGCTTGGGAGCGCGGCAGGTGCTGCGCTCGCCTTTCCAGGTTCCGCTGCGGAGTCAGGTGAAGCGGGGGCAAGCCGCGGGCAATGAACGCAATGGCCTGTCAATGACCGCCGGCATGGAGGAGGGACGGCCCCCTGCTGCTGCGCTGAAGGACCCGGGGGAAACTGGTGCCATGGCAGCTGAACCGTCGTCGCTGTACGACCTGAGTTTCACGGACAATCACGGCCAGCAGGTTGACCTGTCGCAATTCACCGGCAGGCCAGTGCTCGTCGTGAACACGGCGAGCAAGTGCGGCTTCACCCCGCAGTACGAGGGCCTGGAGAAGCTGCACGAGGAGTTCGCGGACGCCGGGCTCGTCGTGATCGGATTCCCCTGCGATCAGTTCGCCCATCAAGAGCCCGGCGACGACGGGCAGATCGAGGACTTCTGCTCGCTCAACTACGGGGTGACCTTCCCGTTGTCGACCAAGATCGATGTCAACGGCGACAACGCCCATCCGGTCTTCCGCTTCCTCAAGTCGCAGGCAGGCGGCGCACTCGGCTCGCGCATCAAGTGGAACTTCACCAAGTTCCTGGTCGCACCCGATGGCCGGACGGTCAAGCGGTATGCCCCCATGACGAAGCCCGAGTCGCTCCGCCCGGACATCGAAGGCCAGCTGCCCAAGCGCTGACTTCCACGGCTACTCCTCGACGCGTTCTACGTGCGCAGGAAACCTGCGCCAGGCCACGAGCATGCCCGCGGCTGCGACCCCGGCGCCCACGAGCAGGGCCCACGTCATTCCGCTGACGAAAGCATTGCCCGCGACCTGGTCGAACACCGCGGCGACGTCGGCCGGCAGCCGACTGGCCTCGATCGAGGCTGCTGCCAGCGACTCGCGCGCGGCATCGAGCGCACCCGGCGGGAGCAGCTTCACCGAGTCGCCTGCGGCCGAGATGGCCTGCTCGATGGCATCCCGGTAGAAGGACGCCATGATGCCGCCGAGGATCGCGACGCCGAAGGCTCCGCCCAGCTCGCCCATCGCATCGTTCACCGCCGAGCCCATGCCGGCTCGCTCGTGCGGTACCGAGGCCAGGACTCCGTTGGTCGCCTGCGGGAGCGCGAGGCCCAGGCCCGCGCCGATCATGCCCAGGCAGGCACCCGTGTAGGCGTAGCCAGTGTGAGCCGAGACCATTGCCATCGCGAGCATTGCCAGGGCGACCACGCCGAGCCCGAGCACGATCGTCCGACGGCTCCCCCATCGAGCGGCAAGCCGCGGGCTGAGCACGGAGGCCACGAGCAGCCCGCCGGCACCCGGCAGCAGGGATAGGCCCGACTGCAGGGGCGACATTCCCTGCACCAGCTGCAGGAACTGAGGGAGGAAGAACATCGCTCCCATGAGAGAGAAGTAGACGAGTCCAACGATGGCGACGGCGGTGGCGAAGAGCCGGTCGCGGAACAAGGCGAGGGGCAGGATCGGACGAGGTGCCCGCTTCTCCCACCAGGCGAACAGGCCGAGCATCGCGATCGCCAGGAGGGCGCCGCCGACGGTCGATGGCGCAAGGCCGGCCTCGGGCAGCTCGATGATGGTGAAGACCAGTGCGATGAGCCCCAGCGACGAGAGCACTGCGCCGAGGGGATCCAGTCGCGGGCGGGTGGGGTCACTCGACTCCGGCACGAAGGCGAGCACCGCGATGATCACGGCGGCGCCGAAGATCGGGTTCACCCAGAAGATCGCATGCCAGGTGAAGTGCTCGAGCAGCACCCCGCCGAGGATCGGGCCGAGGGCGACGCCGACGCCTGCCACGGCCGCCCAGATGCCGATGGCCTGTGCGCGTTCGCGCGGCTCCTCGAAGACCTGCACGAGGATGCTGAGTGTCGACGGCATGATGAAGGCGCCGCCGACGCCCATCAGGGCACGTGCGAGAGTGAGCGCATCCGCATTGGGCGACAGGGCGCCGAAGGCCGAGGCCGCGATGAAGATCGCCAGGCCGACGAGCAGCATCCGGCGCCTGCCGAAGCGGTCGCCCAGGCTGCCGGCGAGGAGCAAGGTGCCGGCGAACATCACCGAGTAGGCGTCGACCACCCACTGCAGCTGGCTAGTCGTCGCGCCGAGGTCCTCCTGCAGGGTCGGCAGCGCGACATTGACGATCGTGTTGTCGAGTGAGACCAGCGCGAGTGCTGCGGAGAGCACCGCGAGGGCTGCCCAGCGGCGTTGGCTGCCCATGGCCCGGTTCAGTCGACGATCGTGACGCCCGCAGTGCGCTGCACCGAGAGCTGCACGTCGTTGCCCGCGATGCAGTTGAGGACGTGCCCGCCGGCGGCCCGATCGGCCGTCACTCCGTGCAGGTGGAGCCCGGCCGCGCCGACGCCGGCGAAGTCCGCACCCGTGCGGAAGCCGACCAGCACTGCCGTGCGGCCGCTGAGGTCGAACGTCGTCTGCTGGGCGACCGCGTTCGGCAGGGTCGGATAGGGCCTGGCGAAGCCCGGAACGCTACGGGTGGTGAGGCCCGTGAAAGTGCCTCGCACGCGCACGGCGACCATGCCAGCATCCGTGCCTGCCGCAGCGTTGACGTTCGCGATGAGCTGGGCGCAGGTAGTTCCGGGCGGAACGGGGACGGACGTGTCGGGAACGAAGTGCACGGCCTCGGCGAAGGGAGTCGAAGCCGTGGAGTCGACCGCCACGGGCGTGCCGTCGACATTCACGCGATACCCGCGTCCTCCGACGAGGATGAACTCGCCGGTAAGCCCGTCGAACGTGCCCAGGCCGAGGGTGGCGCCCTTGGTGACCGTGCCGATGGGCATCAGGCCCGTGTAGTCGGGCGTCGCAAGGTAGTCATAGGTGCCTGCCTGACGGATGAACTGCGGATCGTCCGCCGCCGTCGCCGGGGCTGCCGGCACGAGGGCCACGGCTGCGACTGCCAGGCCCGCCGCAGCGGCCGTGATCGCGGGTCGTCGCATTCTCATGGGCACGGGGCCTTCCTCTTGGGAAAGTGCAGCATAGCCAGTGGAATTCACTACGCTCCCTGCCGTGCGACTCGGCCGTCTCCTCGTGGGCGCGGGGGCCCTGGCCTCGACAGCGCTCACCGCGCACGCGGCAGTCAACCTGCGCCAGGTCCCGCACCTGCGAGATGCCGGCCAGGTGATCGGCGAGCGCGTTTCCGTGCTCGTTCCAGCACGCAACGAGGCCCACCGCATCGCACCCACGATCCGGTCGCTGCTCGGCCAGCGCGGCATAGCCGACCTGGAGATCGTCGTGCTCGATGACGGCTCCACCGACGGCACGGCCGAGCTCGTGCGCAGCCTGGCCGGCGACGACCACCGGCTCCGCGTGATCGAGGAGCCCGACAGCAACCCGCCGCCCGGCTGGATCGGCAAGCCGTGGGCCTGCCACCGGCTGTCGCAGGCGGCGACAGGCTCGGTACTGGTGTTCATCGATGCCGACGTCGAACTGGCGCCCGGTGCGATCGCGGCCGCTGTCGGCCTGCTCCGCGCCGAGGGGGCCGACCTCGTCTCCCCTGTGCCCCGCCAGCTCGCGCACTCATCCGTCGAGCGCCTCACCCAGCCGCTGCTGAACTGGGCGTGGATCTCACTACTGCCGATGGCCCTTGCGCGGCATCCGGGCAACGGCCAGTGGGCGGTGGCGGTAGGGCAGTTCATCGTGGTCGATGCGAGCGCCTATCGTGCGGCCGGCGGTCACGGGCTCGTGCGCGGGCACGTGGTCGAAGACCTCACGTTCGCCCAGGAGTTCAAGTCGCGCGGGCATCGCACCCTGCCGGCCATCGGCGCCGATGTCGCCGGCTGCCGCATGTACACCGATGCACGCGGCGTGTACGAGGGATACACGAAATCGCTGTGGTCGCTGTTCCCGACCTCCTTCGCCGTCGCCGGGGCGATCGCGGGAGCGACCGTCGTGTTCGTTCTGCCGGCTGCGGCAGCCCTCACGGCGCGCGACCCTCGCACGCGAGCGTGGGGCGCGTGGGGCTACGCGACTGCAGTTGCCGGCCGCGCACTCGTCGCGCACCGCGTCGGCGAGCGCAGCTGGCCCGACGCGCTCGCGCACCCGGCATCCGTCGCCGCGATGCTGTCGTTCGCCGTCGCATCCCGCGCGCGACTGGGCGAGGACACCTTGCGGTGGAAGGGGCGCCGAGTGGTGCCCGACTAGGAACGTGGCCGGCCTCGACTAGGCAGGCACCACGCGCGCAGCGGTGACGACTGCCCACACGCGCTCGGCCACCTCGTCAGGGTCGATCGGACGTCCGGACGGATCCTCCGGGCTCACCGTGGTGACCGTGACGCCCAGCGGCGCCACCTCCTGCGCAAGCGAGTGAGCCATGGCCCGCACAGCCGCCTTGCTGGCGTCGTATGCAGCGTGCTCGGCAAGGCCGTTCTCCGCAGGATCGGCGGCCACGGCCACGACACTGCCGTGGAATTCCTCCAGGTACGGCACGCAGGCAGTCGCGAGCAGGTACACGCTCTTGGCGTTGACATCCATCATGAAGTCCCAGTCCGCCGAGCCGACATCAGCCGCCGGGCCGGTCAGCCGCGATTCCGAGCACGTGATCACGCAGTCCAGGCCACTGCCATGGAAGGCGGAGCGATAGGCGACGTCCTCGCAGTCCTTCGCCGAGGTGAGGTCGGCGCAGATGTGCACGCGGGCATTGCGACCGCACATGCGGCCGAGGTCTGTGCCGATCACGAACCAGCCCTCGCGCCGGAACCGATGCGACAGCGCGAAGCCGAGGTCGGTGTTGATGCCGGTGATGAGCACGGCGGGGGCGCGGTCAGCGGGCACGGCAGGCTCCTTCGTCGGCGGACGGCCCTATCGTGCCACGGGCCGGTACCCGGGGGTCAGGCAGAAGGAACGGCGCGACCGGCCGCTTGCGCCGAATGCGCCCCCGAATGGCCGCGGGCGCGAGATAGTAGGCGGGAAGCCGGCAGCGACCTGGGGCCAGGAAGGGCCGCAGGCAACGAGAGGATCGCCATGACCAGCACCCGCACGGCACGTACCGCCCGGCGCACGATCGCACTCGTTGCCGCATCGGCCGCAGCCGCGCTCGCCCTGTCGTCCTGCTCCTCGGGCTCCGAGCCTGCGCCCACCACGAGCGCCACCGCGACCACCGCCGTCAGCACGGCTTCGGCCAGTGCGACGGCCGAGGTACCGGTCGGCGCCGCCGCACTCGCCTGCGCCGCCTACTTCAAGCTCGACCTGCTCAACAGCCAGTACGCCGGCGGCGCGGTCGCACAGGGCGACCTCACTGAAGAAGAGGTCAAGGCCGACTTCAAGGCGGCGCTGAAGGAGCTCAATGCGCAGGCCCAGGTAGCCGTGGCAGACGGCAGCGCCGACCAGAAGCTGGTCATCAATGCGAAGAAGATGAAGAAGCTGGTCAACTCGCTCGGCAAGAAGGAGACCCTCTCCGACCTGAGCAAGGCGCAGAAGGTCAAGTTCGCCAAGCAGTCGCTGCGCGTGCAGAAGGCCTGCATGCGAGCGGGCCTCGACCTTCCCGCCGACAACGTGACTGCGCGTACTGCCGCCGGCCTGTGACGGCCGGCTCCGCGGAGCCCTTCGAGCGCAGGCTCGCGCTCGAGCAGGTCGACCGGGACATCTTCACCGGGAGATGCCATGCGGGAGCGCCGCTCGTCGCCTACGGCGGCCAGATCGCGGCGCAGTCGCTCATGGCGGCCGGCCGCACGGTCGACG
>CAYFLP010000036.1:3266-14303 GCA_964344045.1 uncultured Bifidobacteriaceae bacterium | reverse complement strand
CGCACGATGCGGCGGCTGATGAGCAGGCCGCCGACGACGCCGACGACCAGGACGATGAGGCTCAAGATGCCCTGCTGGAAGGCGAGGATGCGCCCTGGCCTGGCCAGCTCGGCATAGGGAATCGCCGTGGCGATGGTCCACTTCATCGGGGCGAAGGCCGAGGTGCTCACGACCCACTCCTGCATGCCCGTGCCGTCGAAGTCGGCCTCCATCGTCCTCGTGACGATCTGCCCCTTACCGGCCAGTGCCTCTGCCTGAATCTCACGCGCCGTTACCCTGCCTTCGGGCGTGGCAAGCCAGCTCATGTCGGCACCCTCGGGCTTGATGAGGGGCTCGCCTGAGCTGTTGAGGATGAACGGGAACCCGCCGTCGCCGAACTCCACGTGCGTGAAGGTCTGGGACAGGTACTGCGTCTGCTGGTCCAGGTGCGACTGGACGGTGGCCTCGATGTCGTCGATGTAGACGCCCGTCCCGACGATCCAGTCCCATGGCTCGTAGTGGAAGACGTAGCTGATCTTCGGCTTGGGAGTCTCCTCTCCCAGGCGCACCCACTTGTAGGGGACGAAGCCCTCGCCGAAGTTGAGCGCCTGGTCGCGGATCTCGCGCAGCACGTAGACGCCGTCGGGGTCCTGCATGTCGGACATGTTCTTGCCCTGGAACTTCGGGTCGGGATGCCCGATGGCGACGAGGTCGCGGTTGTAGGCGAACAGGTAGTCGGTGTCCTTGGGGCCGAACCGGATGGTGCGCACGATGTTGAGGGCGGCCTGCTGTGCCTCGTCTTGCGTCATCGTCCCGTCGACGACCTGCTGGTTGAGTGCGTCGAATGCGCCCTTCGCGGCCTTGCCCACGTCGCGCAACTGCTCCTTGCGCTGGGCGAGCGCCGTGGTGCGGTAGTCGGTGATGTTGTCGTACTCGACCGTGATGAGGGCAGCGACCGCCTCGTGGATGTTGTTGACGGACTGCGACGACAGGAAGAAGACGGTCGATTCGACGGACTTCAGGGAGAACGCGGTGGTGATGACCGCCGAGGCAAGCAGGAGGAGGGAGACGAGCAGGGAGACACGATAGGTCAGGGTCAAGGACATGCGCTTGCGCGGCATTTCGTCGGCGAGGACGGGCGACGCGGGGGAGTCGCCTTCGTGATCGGGGCTGTCCGACTCCGCTGGCATGCGGGCAGGCTACCCTTGCGGGCATGTCGCGCACCTTGAACTTGGCCCTTATCCCCGGTGACGGAATCGGCACGGAGGTCGTTTCCGAGGCCATGAAGGTCCTCGCTGCCATCGCACCTGCTGCCGATGTCAGCGTCACGACGACCGAATACGACCTGGGGGCTCGTCGCTACCTGGCCACGGGCGAACTGCTTCCGGAGTCCGTCGTCACGGAGCTGCGCGGCTACGACGCGATCATGCTGGGCGCGATCGGCGACCCGTCGGTGAAGTCCGGCATCCTCGAGCGTGGCGTGCTGCTCCCGCTGCGCTTCGAGATGGATCACCACGTGAACCTGCGCCCGGTGAAGCTGTACCCGGGTGTCGTCGGCCCCCTGGCCGGGAAGGGTCCGGAGGACATCGACTTCCTCGTCTGCCGTGAGGGCACCGAGGGGCCGTACGTGGGCGCCGGTGGCTTCCTGCGCAAGGGCACGCCGCACGAGGTGGCAACCGAGGTCAGCCTCAACACCTCATTCGGTGCCGAGCGCATCATCCGCGATGCCTTCCAGCGCGCCATGCGCCGTAACAAGAAGGTCACGCTCGTGCACAAGAACAACGTTCTCGTGTTCGCGGGGGACATGTGGACGCGGGTGTTCGCCTCCGTTGCCGAGGAGTACCCGGACGTCACGACCGACTACCTGCATGTCGACGCTGCTTCGATGTTCTTCCTCACCAACCCTGAGCGCTTCGACGTGATCGTCACCGACAACCTCTTCGGCGACATCATCACCGACATCGGTGCCGCCATCGGCGGTGGCATTGGTCGTGCGGCCAGCGGCAACATCGACCCTTCGCGCGCCAACCCGAGCATGTTCGAGCCTGTGCATGGGTCCGCTCCCGACATCGCCGGTCAGGGCAAGGCCGACCCCACCGCCACGGTCATGTCGCTGGCGATGCTTCTGGACCATGTGGGCCTCGAGGCTGCCGCGGGCTGGGTCGAGCAGGCCGTGTCCGATGACCTCGGTGCGAGCGGCAATGCCGTGCGCACGACCACCGAGATCGGCGACTCGCTCGCACAGCGCGCGTCCGACAACGCCTCAGGCTCCTGATGCAGACCGGCACGGCCCTGTGGCCGATCGACCTGCGCCCGGGCACGGAGGGGGCATCGGCAACTCGTCGTGCGGAGATTCTCGCCAACCCTGGCTTCGCGAAGTTCCCGACCGATCACATGGTGCATGCGACATGGACGGCCGACGAGGGCTGGCACGATGCCGAACTCGTTCCCTACGGTCCGCTCTCGTTCGATCCCGCGACGAACTTCCTGCACTACGGACAGTCGATCTTCGAGGGGCTGAAGGCCTACCGCTACACCGACGGCAGCATCAAGACCTTCCGGCCGTTCCGCAATGCGGCGCGCTTCGCGGCGTCCGCTCGCCGCCTGGCGATGGCCGAGCTGCCCGACGAGCTGTTCGTCGGCTCCATCGAGGCCCTCGTGCGACAGGACTCTGCGTGGGTGCCTTCTGAGGCGGAGAAGTCGCTGTACCTGCGGCCGTTCATGCTGGGCACGGAGGTCGGCCTGGGCGTACGCCCGTCGGCCCAGTACGACTACTACCTGATCGCCGCTCCCGCCGGCGCCTACTTCCCGCAGGGCATCAAGCCGGTGTCCGTCTGGATCTCCGACGACTACGTCCGGGCCGCGATCGGCGGCACCGGCGAGGCCAAGTGCGCCGGCAACTATGCGGCATCGCTCATTGCACAGGCCGAAGCCGCAACCCACGACTGCGATCAGGTGGTGTGGCTCGACTCGGTCGAGCGCAAGTGGATCGAGGAGATGGGGGGCATGAACCTGTACTTCGTCTTCGGCACGGGGGATTCGGCTCGCATCGTCACTCCTCGGCTCACGGGCTCGCTGCTTCCGGGCATCACCCGCGAGTCGCTTCTCACGGTGGCTTCCGACCTTGGCATCCGTGCCGAAGAGGGCCAGATCAGCGTCGACGAGTGGCGTGAAGGCAGTGAGTCGGGTGAGATTACCGAGGTCTTCGCCTGTGGCACCGCGGCAGTCATCACTCCCGTAGGACACGTGAAGTCACGCGCCAGCGGAACCTGGGACATCTCGAGCGGGGGCACGGGGGTCGTCACCATGCGCCTTCGCCAGGCTTTGCTCGACATCCAGACGGGTGCCACACCGGATCGCCACAATTGGCTGCACACGATCTGCGCGGCGGAGTAGGAGAAGACCATGACTCGTGCACTTCGCATCGCGGGCCTTATGGCCGTTGCAGGCGCTGTGGTCGCCTTCGCGTCGCCGGCATCCGCGGCGCCGGACTACCAGCTAGACGCCTCGGGGATCGAGCAGACCGTGCTTCGGGCGCAGCCTCCGAAGGCGCTCGGCGCTTGGCATCAGAACATCTACTTTGCCTCGGACAATCAGGCCCCGGCTCTGTGCTGGTCGACCAAGGCCACGCAGTTGACGCTTCCCAAGGCCACGCTCGGGGGCTCCGTCGGCTACGAGATGAGCCAGAACGTCACGGCCGCCGTTTCGGTCTATCAGTACAAGAGCGCCTCGGCTGCTTCGTCGGCGGCCAAGGCGCTGGCGTCGACAGTGTGCCCGGACTCGCCGAAGGTAGCCACCGACAGCGGCCCGTCGAATGTGATCCAGGCTTCGGCCGGATCGGACTTCACCAGTTCCGCCAAGGACACCCTCGTTGCCTCTGTCACGTACAAGGACGGCGACGTGTACACCACCACCGAGACCACGACGACGGTCATAGGCATCGGAGTCGTGCAGACCCAGGTCACCGTCTCGGCGCCGACGGCAGGAACCTCGCTCGTCCAGGATGCGCATGAGTTCGATGCGAAGTGGCATGCGCAGGCGGTCAAGGCCTACACGGCTTTCGGCAGCGGGGGTAGCAGGTAACAGCCTGGCGGCCTGTGGCAGGATGGGACTGTGTTCAGCACCGCCAGCATTATTGACTAGCGCGACGACTACCCGGTCGTCGCGCAGCCCTTCGCATCCGCGAGGGGCTTTTTCCTTGAGAAGAGGCACGTCATGACCCGCCCCGACGCCTTTCATGTCTACGACACGACTCTGCGCGATGGTGCCCAGCGCGAAGGGATCTCCTACTCGGTCAACGACAAGCTGGCCGTGGCGCGCCTGCTCGACGACTACGGGGTCGGCTTCATCGAGGGCGGTTGGCCCGGGGCGCTTCCCAAGGACACGGAGTTCTTCGAGCGTGCCCGCACCGAGCTGCCCCTGCGCAACGCGCAGCTGGTGGCATTCGGGGCAACGCGCAAGGCCGGTGTCAAGGTGGCCGACGACGCACAGGTGCGGGCGCTGCTGGACTCGCAGGCCCCGGTGATCACCGTCGTGGCGAAGTCCGACGTGCGCCATGTGGTCGAGGCGCTGCGCACCGACCTCGACGAGAACGAGGCCATGGTCCGCGACACGGTGCGCTACCTGGTCGGCGAGGGGCGCAAGGTCTTCGTCGACATGGAGCACTTCTTCGACGGCTACAAGCACGATCAGGACTACGGCGTCCGACTGCTCGTCGCCGCGGCCGAGGAGGGTGCCTCCGTCGGGGTCCTGTGCGACACGAACGGCGGCATGCTCCCGCATGGCATGTTCGAGATCGTCTCGAAGGTAAAGGAGCGCTCCGGCGTGCGACTGGGCATCCACTGCCAGGACGACACCGGCTGCGCCATCGCCAACTCCGTGTCTGCCGTCGAGGCTGGCGCTACGCACGTGCAGTGCACGGCCAACGGCTATGGCGAGCGCACCGGCAACGCAGACCTGTTCGTCGTCGTGCCCAACCTCCAGCTCAAGCTCGGCATCGACTGCCTGCCCGAAGGCTGCCTGCAGGAGACCGTCCTGGTCTCGCGGGCCATCGCGGAGATCGCGAACATCGCGCCCAACACCCACCAGCCCTACGCGGGCTGGGCCTCCTTCGCCCACAAGGCCGGCCTCCACGCGAGTGCGCTGAAGGTCAATGCAGATCTCTACAACCACATCGACCCGGCCGTCGTCGGCAACGAGCAGAACGTCCTCGTCACCGAGATGGCCGGCCGTGCCTCGATCGAGCTCAAGGGGGCCGAGCTCGGGCATGATCTCTCCGGCCAGCCGGAAGTCGTGACGAAGGTCGTCGAGCAGGTCAAGCAACTGGAGGCAGAGGGCTGGACCTTCGAGGCGGCAGATGCCTCGTTCGAGCTGTTGATCCTCGACAGCCAGGGCAAGGAAGTCGCCTTCCAGGTCGAGTCGTGGCGCACCATCGTCGAGCAGGACGAGGCGGGGGCCGTCAAGTGCGAGGCGACCGTCAAGCTGCACCTCGACGGCGAGCGCATCATCTCCACTGCCGAGGGCAATGGGCCCGTCAATGCCCTCGACCGGGCGATGCGGCGGGCGATCGTGCAGGTCTATCCCGACCTCGACACCCTTCGCCTTGTCGACTACAAGGTGCGCATCCTCGACGAGAAGTCCGGCACCGGCGCGAAGACCCGTGTCCTCATCGGCACGAGCGACGGCACCGACTCATGGAACACCGTCGGGGTCCACGAGAACGTGATCGCGGCCTCGTGGCGCGCGCTCGAGGACGCCGTCAAGTTCGGCCTGCTGCGCCGGGAGGGGTGACCCGCCGGCGCGGTAGGGTCACGCCGTGCGCATCTGCCGGGTATCGATTGACGACGAACTCCACTACGGGGTGCTCGAAGGCGACGCCGTCGCCCTGTTGAGCAGCCACCCATTCGGGCCCTTCGAGCCGTCGGGCACGGTCGTGCGCCTCGAGGACGTCCGACTCGTGGCACCGGTGCTGCCGAGCAAGGTGATCGCCGTCGCGAAGAACTACGTCGCCCATGCGCAGGAGATGGGCGGCAGCGTGCCCGCGTCGCCCAACGTCTTCCTCAAGCCGAACACTGCGGTGATCGGTCCGGGTGACGCAATCGCCCTCCCGTGGCAGTCCGAGCAGGTCGAGCACGAGGCGGAGCTCGCCGTCGTGATCGGCCGGATGTGCCGGGACGTCCCGCTCGACCGCGTCGATGAGGTCATCCTCGGCTACACGTGCGCCAATGACGTGACCGCACGTGATCTCCAGCGCACGGACGGCCAGTGGGGGCGTGCGAAGGGCTTCGACACGTTCTGCCCCCTGGGCCCGTGGATCGAGACGAGCGTCGACATCGACGATGCCGACATCACCTGCTTCGTGAACGGCGAGATGCGCCAGTCAGGATCCACGGGCGACATGGTCTTCGGCGTGCCCGAGCTGGTGACCTGGCTGAGCTCGGTCATGACGCTGCTGCCCGGCGATGTCATCCTCACCGGCACCCCTGCCGGCGTCGGACCCCTCGCCGCCGGAGACACGGTCACCGTGTCTATCGACGGCATCGGCTCTCTCACGAATCAGGTGGTCGACCGTGGCTGACTCCAGCGTCCGCGTCCGCTTCTGCCCCTCGCCGACGGGCAATCCGCACGTGGGCATGGTGCGCACTGCGCTGTTCAACTGGGCCTACGCGCGACACACCGGCGGCACATTCGTCTTCCGCATCGAGGACACCGACAGCGCTCGCGACAGCGAGGAGTCCTACGACGCCCTCCTGGCCGCACTTCGCTGGCTGGGCCTGGACTGGGACGAGGGCCCCGAGGTCGGCGGCCCCTACGGGCCGTACCGGCAGAGCGTCCGCATGGCCGACGGGGTGTACCGCGAGGTGGCCGACCGGCTCATCGAATCCGGCCGCGCCTACCGGTGCTACTGCACCCAGGAGGAGCTCGACGCGGCCCGCGAGCTGGCCAAGGCCAACAGTCGCACTCCTGGGTACGACGGGAAGTGCCGCACGCTCGCCGACGAGCAGCGGGCAGCCTTCGATGCCGAGGGCCGGCCGTTCGTGGTGCGCTTTCGCATGCCCGACCGGGACTGGACCTGGGACGACCTCGTCCGCGGCGAGATCACCTTCGCGAATGACCATGTCCCCGACTACGTCCTGGTGCGCGCGAATGGCGAGCCGCTCTACACGCTCGTGAACCCCGTCGACGACGCGATGATGCGCATCACGCATGTCCTGCGCGGAGAGGACCTCCTGTCGTCGACCCCCCGGCAGCTGGCCCTGCACGAAGCCCTGGTCGAGCTGGGCATCAGCGAGGCAGTCCCTCGGTTCGGCCACCTGCCCTACGTCATGGGCGAGGGCAACCGCAAGCTGTCCAAGCGCGATCCGGAGTCCTCTCTCCAGATGTACCGCGACGAGGGCTACCTGCCCGAGGGCCTGCTGAACTACCTGGCCCTGCTCGGCTGGTCGATGGGCGAGGACCGCGAGTTCTTCAGCAAGGAAGAGCTCGCCGCGGCCTTCACGCTCGATCGCGTGAGCCCGAACCCGGCACGATTCGACCTGAAGAAGTGCACCGCGATCAACGGCGACTGGATCCGCGCCCTGCCGGCCGACGAACTGGGCCGCCGGATCGTGCCGTACCTCGAAGCCGCCGGCATCGTGACGACCCCCCTGTCGCCCGAGCAGCAGGCTGTTCTCGATGCCGCCGTTCCGCTCGTCCAGGAGCGCATGGAGACCCTCGGCCAGGCCGTGGGCATGCTGGGCTTCCTCCTGGTTCCCTCCCACCTGTTCGTGCGCGACGAAGCCGATGCGCAGATGCTGGCAACGGACGAGGGCAGTGCCGTGATCGCTGCGGCCCTGTCGGCGATGGAAGGGCTCGACGACTGGTCGGCTGCGAGCATCGAAGCCGCCTTGCGCGCGGCGTTGATCGACGGACTCGGCCTGAAGCCGAAGTTTGCCTTCGGGCCTGTGCGGGTCGCGATCACGGGACGCAGAATCTCCCCGCCATTGTTCGAATCCATGGAGATCCTCGGCCGCGATGCCTCGCTGGCACGGCTGCGCGAGCACTAGCCGCCCGCGTGCGCGAAGGGCGCAGGGGGGTGGTCGGCCGTCGTGCGGGCTGTGTCTATACTTGGCGAGCCAAACGGCAAGGACAGAGCAATGGTCTGCACGAGCCGGAATGGGGTATGGGGTAATTGGCAGCCCAACTGATTCTGGTTCAGTTAGTCTAGGTTCGAGTCCTGGTACCCCAGCGGCTCGTCAGTGATGACGTCGCTGGCCGGCGAACTTCGGTTCGTCCACAACGGCCCCGTTGTGTAGTGGCCTAGCACGCCGCCCTCTCAAGGCGGTAGCGCGGGTTCGAATCCCGTCGGGGCTACAACGCAAAGGCCCCCTGCTGAGCAGGGGGCCTTTCGCATGCCCGGCGTCACGCGATGCTCGTCTCTGCCGGCGACAGTGCCATCTCGTGCGCCGTCTACGATGTGAGCCTGCGCAATGGCGCACATTCTGGGAGGTTGACCGTGGGACGCACGCTGGCACAGAAGGTCTGGGACGACCACGTCGTCCGTAGCGCAGAGGGAGAGCCCGACCTGCTCTACATCGACCTGCACCTGCTGCACGAGGTAACGAGCCCGCAGGCGTTCGACGGCCTGCGCAGCGCTGGTCGGCCGGTGCGGCATCCCGAGCTGAGCCTGGCCACCGAGGATCACAACATCCCGACCACCGACATCGACAAGCCGATCGCCGACCCGATCTCGCGGGCACAGGTCGAGGCGCTGCGCGTCAACTGCGCAGAGTTCGGCGTGCCGGTGTACTCGCTCGGCAATGTGGAGCAGGGCATCGTGCATGTCGTCGGACCGCAGCTCGGCCTGACCCAGCCGGGCATGACCGTCGTGTGCGGCGACTCGCATACCTCCACGCACGGTGCATTCGGAGCCCTCGCCTTCGGCATCGGCACGAGCGAGGTCGAGCATGTCCTCGCCACGCAGACCCTTCCGCTCAAGCCGTTCAAGACCATGGCGATCAACGTCGATGGCGCATTGCCCGCCGGAGTCACGGCGAAGGACATCGTCCTGGCCATCATCGCCGAGATCGGCACTGGCGGCGGCCAGGGCTACGTGCTTGAGTTCCGCGCCTCGGCCATTCGCGGCCTGTCCATGGAAGGCCGCATGACCGTGTGCAACATGTCGATCGAGGCAGGTGCGCGTGCCGGCATGATCGCGCCGGACGAGGTGACCTTCGAGTACCTCAAGGGCCGCGATCGGGCCCCGTCGGGTGCCGACTGGGATGCAGCCGTTGCCTACTGGAAGACCCTGCAGACTGACGCCGACGCGGTGTTCGATGCCGAGGTCACCATCGACGCGGCGTCGCTCTCGCCATTCGTCACCTGGGGTACCAATCCCGGCCAGGGCCTGCCGCTGAGCGCGAGCGTCCCCTCGCCGTCCGATGCAGTCGACGATGTCGATCGCGTGGCCATCGAGCGTGCCCTGGAGTACATGGGCCTGACGCCGGGCACGCCCCTCAAGCAGATCCCCGTCGACACCGTGTTCGTCGGCTCGTGCACGAACGGACGCATCGAGGACCTGCGGGCAGTGGCGGCAGTCCTCGACGGGCGCACGGTCGCCGGTTCCGTGCGCATGCTGGTCGTGCCTGGCTCGGTGCGCGTCAAGCACCAGGCCGAGGCCGAGGGCCTGGACGCGATCATCCGCGCGGCTGGGGCCGAGTGGCGTGAAGCCGGGTGCTCGATGTGCCTGGCGATGAATCCCGACAAGCTGGCCCCAGGGGAGCGCAGCGCCTCGACCTCGAACCGCAACTTCGAGGGACGCCAGGGCCCTGGTGGCCGCACCCACCTGGTCTCCCCGGCCGTCGCGGCCGCCACGGCCGTTGCCGGAACCCTTGCCTCGCCCGCCGACCTGGCCCCCGTGGCCTAGAGGAACGGACACCATCATGGACAAGTTCACTGAGCACACCGGTACGGCCGCTCCGCTGCGTCGCAGCAATGTCGATACCGACCAGATCATCCCGGCGGAGTACCTCAAGCGCATCACGCGCCACGGCTTCGAGGACGGCCTGTTCAGCGCCTGGCGCAAGGACCCCGATTTCGTGCTGAACAAGCCCGAGTACCAGGGCGTCACCATCCTCGTCGCCGGTCCGGACTTCGGCACCGGATCCTCGCGCGAGCACGCGGTGTGGGCCTTGCAGGACTACGGCTTCGCCGTCGTGCTGAGCTCGCGCTTCGCCGACATCTTCCGCGGCAACTCGGGCAAGGGGGGCCTGCTGACCGCAGTCGTCGACCAGGGCGTCATCGAGCAGCTGTGGGACCTCATCGAGGCGGATCCGACGACCCCTGTCACGGTCGACCTGGTCGCCCGCGAGGTTCGCGCAGGCTCGGTGACGGCGCCGTTCGAGGTCGACGACTACGTCCGCTGGCGCCTGATGGAGGGGCTGGACGACATCGGCATCACCCTGCAATACCAGGTGGAAATCGAGGAATTCGAGGCTGCTCGCCCGATGTTCAAGCCCGTCACCAACTGATACCAACCACTTTCGGCCCGCACGCAGTCACCGCTTGTGACTTCGTGCGGGCCGATCGCATGTGGGCTGGACCACAGAAGCCATTGCAGCGCAACGGAATTCGCCCGGCGTGTTGCACGCCGATACAGCCCCGGGAGAACTAGCCTTCGAAGCGACGGCCAACCGGCCGCAACGACACCCTCCGGAGGGGTTTACCAGTGAACAAGGCTGAACTGATTGACGTAGTGGCTGTCCGCCTCGGCCACAGCAAGAAGGACGTCACCGAGATCGTCGACGCGTTCGTCGAGGAGACCAAGAAGGCACTCGTGCGTGGCGAGAAGGTCGCCGTGAGCGGCTTCGGCGTGTTCGAGGCCCAGGCCCGCAAGGCCCGCCTCGGCCGCAACCCGCGCACCGGCGAGACCGTGAAGATCAAGGCCACCAAGCTGCCCAAGTTCCGCCCGGGTGCGGAGTTCAAGGCAGTCGTGTCCGGTGCCAAGAAGATCGCCGCCAAGCCGGCCGCACCGGCCAAGAAGGCTCCCGCCAAGAAGGCCGCTCCCGCCAAGAAGGCCGT
>CAYFLP010000036.1:0-3256 GCA_964344045.1 uncultured Bifidobacteriaceae bacterium | reverse complement strand
GGGGACCAGGCGAGCAAGCGTCGTCGCGTCAGCCTGGGACACCAGGTCGACGGCACCCAGCGCGCGGTGGGCAGCGCACGAGTGGAGTCCGAAGGCAGGCCCGGCCGACGTGCGTGCAGTCGTGCACCAGGTCGTCGTGCCGGTGCCGTCCGCGTCGGCCACGAAGCCCACGGGGACCCCGGCAGCCAGGCCGAGCGCGGCTGCGATGCTGTCGGGGGTGAGGCAGGGCAGGTCGGAGACCATAACGGCAACGCCGGAGGGGCCGCGTCCGAGGCCGGGGTCGACGAGCCCCCACGAGTAGTCGATCGCGCGCTGCGCTGCGTCGTTGATGCCGGTGCAGCCCGCGTCCGGCACCACCAGGCAGCCGTGGGCAGTGCCCCAGGCGATCGCATCCGGGTCAGAGGTCGCCAGGACGATCCATCGGACTGCCGGGCTGGCGTGGAGTGCGGCCACGGCGTCCGCGAGGAAGGGCAGCGCGAGGTCTTCCCTGCCCAGGCGCGTCTTGGCCCGGGCAAGGGCCTTCACCGGGATGACGACGGCCCAGTCACCGGGAGCATGCGGCACCTGGCTATCCAAGCAATCGACTACTGTCGCAGGTCTGGCGGGTCGCTCCAGTGCGGCGAGCCATGGCACAGCCGCAATCCCAGGAAGCGAGTCGGAGATGGATCCCAGGCCTCGGCGCCCGCGCGTCCGGCGCAAGCGCAAGCTGGGGTTCGCCTACCGGCTGGCAGTCGTGCTCCTGTGGCCCTTCATGCGCGCGATGATCCGATGGGACATCGTGGGCGACGACGTCCTCGACGAGTCCTCCGGCGGCATCCTCGTAGCGCCCAACCACATGTCGTGGCTTGACCCGGTGGTGGTGTCGTACGTGATGTGGGAGGCGGATCGGCCGCCGAGATTCCTCGCCAAGGAGCCGCTGTTCCGGATTCCCGTCCTCGGCCGGATCATCACCCATGCGGGGCAGATTCCCGTGTACCGGGAGTCGGCGGAAGCGGCCGCTGCCGTCCGCGACGCCGTCGGAGCGGTGGACGCCGGGGAAGCCGTCGTCATCTACCCCGAGGGCACCATGACGCGGGACCCGCAGCTGTGGCCGATGGTCGCCAAGTCCGGCGCTGCCCGGATCGCCCTGCTGACCGGGTGCCCGCTCATCCCCATGGCCCACTGGGGCACGCAGGAGATCATGCGTCCCTACGTGAAGGAATTCCGGCTGCTGCCGCGCAAGGCGATCCACGTGCGGGTCGGGGCTCCGGTGAACCTCGACGACCTGCGCGATCGCCCGCTCGACCGCCATACGCTCAAGGAGGCCGGGGACCGCCTGATGGACGCGATCACGGACCTCATGGCCTCCATGCGCGACGAGCAGCCGCCGGCCGAGCGCTATGCGCACCGGACGAGATCGGCAGAATCCGGCGGCGACGATCCGAATTCGCGAGGATAGGGGCATGTCGGGTCTCGGGCCAATGGCTGTGATGGGGAGCGGGTCGTGGGGGACGGCCTTCGCGATGCTGCTTGCCGATGCCGGGGGAGCGCCGGTGATCTGGGGACGCAGCCAGCAGATCACCGATGCGATCAATTCCGGGCATCGCAATGACGAGTACCAGCCTGGCATCGACCTCCCTGCGGCCATCACGGCGACGACGGATCCTGCGCTCGCCCTGCGCGACGCACGCCTGGTGGTCCTGGCCGTTCCTGCGCAGGTCCTGCGCGAGCACCTGGTCGCCTGGCGCCCGTACCTGCATCCCGAGGCCGTCCTCGTCAGCTTGATGAAGGGCATCGAGCTCGGCACCACCAAGCGGATGAGCGAGGTGATCGCCGAGGCTGCGGGCGCGGCGCCCGAGCGCATCGCAGTGGTGTCGGGTCCGAACCTGGCGCGCGAGATCGCCGAGCGCCAGCCCGCGGCCACCACCGTCGCGTGCGTCGACGAGGCCACCGCACGCGCCGTGCAGGAGGCCTGCACTACCGACTACTTCCGCCCGTACTGGACGACCGACGTCATCGGCACCGAGATCGGCGGTGCGGTCAAGAACGTGATCGCACTGGCCAATGGCATGGCGGTCGGCATGGGCCTGGGAGAGAACTCGCAGGCTTCGCTGATCACGCGCGGACTGGCAGAGATGGCGCGACTGGGCGTGGCACTGGGAGCAGATCCGCTCACCTTCCAGGGCCTCGCTGGCGTGGGCGACCTGGTCGCCACCTGCCAGTCGCCGCTCTCGCGCAATCGCACCTTCGGCGAGAGCCTCGGCAGCGGGCACACGGTCGAGCAGACCATCGCTGCCACGAAGCAGACCTGCGAGGCCTACAAGAGCTGCCAGCCCATCCTCGAGCTCGCCCATGCGCACGGGGTTGACATGCCGATCACCGAGCAGGTGGTCGCCGTGCTCTACCGCGGGCAATCGCCCCGGTCGCTCGCAGCGGTCTTCATGTCTCGCGGAACGAAGGCCGAGGCTCAGCTCGGCTAGCCGGCGTGAGCGGCCTCGAGCGCTTCGGCCAGGTCTGACCACAGGTCGTCGACGGCCTCGATGCCCACGGACATGCGCACCAGGCTCTCGGGAACAAGTGCGGACTCCAGCGGCCAGCGGCGGCGGCGCTCCAGCAGCGACTCGACTCCGCCCAGGCTCGTGGCGTGCACCCACAGCCGGGTGGCGCCGCACAGTGCGTCCGCGGCACCTGCGCCCTGGGCCAGCTCGATCGACACGATGGTGCCGAAGCCGGGATAGCGCACGCGTGAGACGGCCACATGCCCGGCGAGGCGCACGGCGAGTTCGCGAGCATTGTCCTGGGCCCGCTCGACGCGCAGGGCCAAGGTGCGCAGGCCGCGCAACGCCAGGAAGCAGTCGAATGCCCCGGGCGCGGCGCCCAGGAGCACCCGTCGAGAGGTGAGGCGCTCGCGTAGCTCGCCGTCGCGTACGACGAGGGCCCCCAGAAGCAGGTCCGAGTGACCGCCGATCGCCTTCGTCGCACTGTGCATGACGATGTCGGCGCCGTCGGCCAGTGGGTTCTGCAGGATGGGCGTCGCGAAGGTGTTGTCGACGAGGGTCAGTGCGCCGGCCTCGCGTGCTGCCGTGGTGCACGCTGGAAGGTCGGCTACCTCGAGCAGCGGGTTGGTCGGCGACTCGAGCCACAGCAACTGGGCTCCCGCCGCAGCGCGGGCCACTGCCTCGGTGTCGGTGACGTCGACCGTGCGAAGTTCGATGCGACCGATCGCGGCAAGCTCGCGCAGGCGCACGGCCACCCCGGTATAGGCCGTCGACGGGGC
>CAYFLP010000035.1:0-14305 GCA_964344045.1 uncultured Bifidobacteriaceae bacterium | reverse complement strand
GCCTGATCACCATGTGGCTCGGTGCGACCATCGGCTCGGCGAAGGACGACATCAAGAAGTCCCTCGCCGGTTCGACGATGAGCCAGATCGGCTACATGATCACCGCCGCCGGCCTGGGCCCGCTGGGCTACGTCTTCGCGATCTTCCACCTGCTGACGCACGGCGTGTTCAAGGCCGGACTGTTCCTCGGAGCCGGCTCGGTCATGCACGGCATGAAGGACCAGGTCAACATGCGCCGCTTCGGCGCGCTGAAGGCCGTGATGGTGGTCACCGCGGTGACCTTCATCATCGACTACCTGGCGATCATCGGCATCCCGCCGTTCTCGGGCTTCTTCTCGAAGGACGAGATCATCCACGCCTCGTTCGAGAAGGGCCCGGTCATCGGCCTGCTCGGCGTGTTCGCCGCGGGCCTCACCGGCTTCTACATGACCCGCATGGTCGTCATGACCTTCTTCGGCAAGGCCCGCTGGGAGGACGACGTCCATCCGCACGAGTCGCCGAAGGTCATGACCGTCCCGCTGGTCATCCTCGCGATCGGCGCGGCCTTCCTCGGCATGTCGCTCGTCTTCTGGGGCAATATCGAGTCCTGGCTCGAGCCGGTGGTCGGCTACCAGTCGAAGGAACTGCCGTTCCCGACCTGGGCCTATGAGGTCTTCACCCTGGTGATCGTCCTGATCGGCGCGTTCATCGCGATCCGCAAGTACCGCACCGTGCCGGTCGAAGCACCCCGCGGCAACTGGCTCACCCGGGCCGCGCGCCAGAGCATGTACGACGACAAGATCAACGACGTCATCGTCGTCGAGCCCGCCTACGCGGCCTCGCGCGGCCTCAGCTGGTTCGACAAGGCATGGGTCGACGGTGCTGTCGTCGGCACGGCTTCGCTCGTCGGCGGCGTCTCCATGCGCGTGCGCCGCTTCCAGACCGGCTATGCCCGTTCCTATGCGTTGTCCATGGTGGGTGGTGCCATCATCGTGGTACTCGCCCTCGTACTGGTGGGTGTCTCGTGAATACCTTTCCCTGGCTGACCACCCTCGCAGTGGTGCCGCTCGTCGGCAGCGTCATCGTCGCGCTGCTCCCCAAGGCCAAGCCCCTGCTCGCCAAGCAGGTAGCGCTCGTGTTCTCGCTGATCACGCTCGCGCTCACCATCGCCATGGCGCTGCAGTTCCAGGGCGATTCCGACAAGCCCTTCCAGTTCGTCGAGTCGCATCCGTGGATCCCGGACTTCGGCATCTCCTACTCGGTGGGCGTCGACGGCATCGGCCTGGTGCTCGTAGCCCTGGCCGCGACCTTGGTCCCCGTCGTCGTCATCGCCGGCTGGAACGATGCCGATGAGAGCCGCGGGTCGGTCAAGGGCTACTTCGCCCTCGTCCTGGTGCTCGAGACCTTGATGATCGGCGTCTTCGCTGCCACTGACGTCTTCTTGTTCTACGTCTTCTTCGAAGTGATGCTGATCCCGGTCTACTTCATGATCGGCCGCTACGGCTCGGCGCAGCGCTCCTACGCGGCAGTGAAGTTCCTGCTCTACAGCCTCGTCGGCGGCCTGTTCATGCTGGCAGCCATGATCGGCCTGTACGTCGTCTCGGCGCAGATCACCGGCACCGGCACCTTCGACTACACCAAGCTGGTCGGCCTCGACATGGATCCGACCACGCAGAAGATGCTCTTCCTCGGCTTCTTCATCGCCTTCGCGATCAAGGCTCCGCTGTGGCCGTTCCACACCTGGCTCCCGGATGCCGCAGCCGGCTCGCAGCCGGGCACCGCGGTGCTGCTGATCGGCGTGCTCGACAAGGTGGGCACGTTCGGCATGATCCGCTACTGCCTGCCCATCTTCCCGGCGGCCTCGGACTTCTACGCGCCGTTCGTCATCGTGCTCGCGCTCGTGGGCATCTTCTACGGCGCCTTCGTGGCACTGAACCAGCACGACATGAAGCGGCTCTTCGCCTTCTCGTCGATGTCGCACTTCGGCTTCATCGCCCTCGGCATCTTCGTGTTCACGTCACAGGGCCAAAGTGGCTCGGTCGTCTACATGGTGGCCCACGGACTGTCGACTGCTGCGCTGTTCCTGACGGCCGGCTTCCTCGCTGCGCGCAACAAGGGCTCGTGGAACATCGACGACTACGGCGGCGTCAACAAGGTCGCCCCCGTCCTCGCGGGCTTCTTCCTGCTGGCCGGCATGTCGTCGCTCGCACTGCCGGGCCTGGTCTCGTTCATCGGCGAGTTCCTCGTCCTGCTGGGCAGCTTCGAGCGCTACGTCTGGGTCGGCGCGATCGCGACCCTCGGCATCGTCATCACGGCTGCCTACGTCCTTCGCCTGTACCAGCGCACGATGACCGGGCCGACCAAGGACGGACTGCAGGGCATCAAGGACCTCAATGGCCGGGAGGTCACTCCGCTCGTCGCGGTCGGCGTCCTGACCATCGTCCTGGGCTTCTTCCCGGCCCCGCTGCTCAACGTGATCAATCCGGCCGTCGACCGCGTCATGCACACGATCGGTGCCACTGACCCGGCCCCGACCATCATCTCCAGCGCGCCGAATGCGTCAGCTGCCGTCGAAGGGACGAACAAGTGAGCGCCCTGGCGACCGCGGTCGCGGCCGAGGCAAGCACCGTGACCCCGTTCACGATTCCCTCGATCAACTACTCGGCGCTCGCGCCCGTGCTCATCATCGCGTGCGCAGCGATCGTGTCGGTGCTGGTCGAGGCCTTCCTGCCGCGATCGGCACGCCGTCCGGTACAACTCGTCCTCGTCCTGGGATCGATCGCTGCGGCGTTCATCGTCGTCGTGTCGCTCGCGGGCACCCGGCTGGTGACGGCCGCCGGCGAGGTGGCCATCGACGGCCCGGCGCTCGTGCTGCAGGGCACCATCTTGGTGGTCGGCTTCCTGGGCGCCCTGCTCATGGCCGAGCGCAGCATCGACCCGCTCGGCGATGCCTTCGCCGCTCGCGCCTCGGCGCTGCCCGGCTCCGAGGACGAGAAGCAGTTCACCCAGCGCGGCTTCCTGCAGACCGAGATCTGGCCGTTCCTGCTGTTCTCGCTCACGGGCATGCTCATGTTCCCGGCGGCCAATGACCTGCTGCTGATGTTCGTGGCGCTCGAGGTCATGTCCTTGCCGCTGTACCTGCTCGCCGGCATGGCCCGCCGCCGCCGACTGCTGTCGCAGGAAGCCGCCCTGAAGTACTTCGTGCTGGGCGCGTTCTCCTCGGCCTTCTTCCTGTACGGCATGGCCATGCTCTACGGCTACGCCGGCACCGTGTCGCTGAGCGGCATCGCCGACGCAGTGTCGTCGAATCCCGTCGAGGGCGGGCTGCTCACCATCGGCGTCGCCCTGCTGCTCGTGGGCCTGTTGTTCAAGGTGGCGGCGGTGCCGTTCCACCAGTGGGCACCGGATGTCTACCAGGGCGCTCCCACTCCCGTCACCGGCTTCATGGCGGCCGCGGTCAAGCTCGCTGCCTTCGGCGCGATCCTGCGCGTCATGTACGTCGCCTTCGGCGGCGCGCGCTGGGACTGGGAGCCGATGATGTGGATCATCGCGATCTTGACCATGCTGGTCGGCTCGATCGTGGCGATCGCCCAGACCGACATCAAGCGCATGCTCGCGTACTCCTCGGTCGCGCAAGCAGGCTTCATCCTCATCGGCGTCATCGCCGTGAGCCCGCAGGGCCTGGCGGCGTCGTTGTTCTACCTGATCGCCTACAGCTTCACGACCATCGGCGCCTTCGCCATCGTCACGATGGTGCGCGATGCCAACGGCGAGGCGACGCACCTGTCCAAGTGGGCGGGCCTGGGCCGCAAGTCCCCGCTCATCGGCACGTGCATGGCGATCTTCATGTTCGCCCTCGCCGGCATCCCGCTCACCAGCGGCTTCGTCGGCAAGTTCGGGGTCTTCGCCGCAGGCATCGAGAGCGGTGCGACGTGGTTGGTCATCGTCGGCGTCATCGCCAGCGTGATCGCTGCGTTCTTCTACGCGCGCGTCGTCGTGATCATGTTCTTCAGCGAGCCCAACGAGGACACGGCCTCGGTCGTGATCCCGTCCGCGTTCACCACCGTCGCCCTTGCGGCGGGCGCAGCCGTGACGATCATCCTCGGCATCGTGCCCCAGCCGGTGCTCGCCCTTCTCAGCAACGCCGGCGTGTTCGTCAAGTAGCGCTGACCTGATGACCGACACCGTCCTTGGCCTGAGCTTCTCCGACGAGCAGCTCGAGTCGGCATTGGCTGCCGGGCTTGCCGAGGTCGAGGTGGGCCTGCAGTCGGCGGTGTCGAGTGACGATCCCTTCGTCGCCGATGCCTCGCGGTACCTGGTCGACGCAGGAGGCAAGCGCTTCCGTCCGCTGCTCGTGCTCCTCGCCTCGCAATTCGGCGACCCCGCTGCCTGGGGCGTCGTGCCGGCCGGAGTGGTCGTCGAGCTGACGCACCTTGCCACGCTCTACCACGACGACGTGATGGACGAGGCCCCGCTGCGACGGGGTGCCCAGTCGGCCAACGCCCGGTGGGACAACACCATCGCCATCCTCACGGGCGACTTCCTGTTCGCGCGATCGTCGGCGATCCTCGCCGATCTCGGGCCGGAGGCGGTGCGCATCCAGGCCCACACCTTCGAGCGCCTGTGCAAGGGCCAGATCCGCGAGACGGTAGGCCCCCGCGAGGGCCAGGATCCCATCGAGCACCACTTGCAGGTACTCGCCGACAAGACCGGCTCGCTGATCGCCGCCTCGGGCCGCTACGGCTCGCTGATGGCCGGTGCGAGCGAGCAGGTGGTCGACACGCTCACGCAGTTCGGCGAGCTGATCGGTGTCGCCTTCCAGCTCGCCGACGACCTCGTCGACATCACGTCCGAGTCGATGCAGTCCGGCAAGACCCCGGGCACCGACTTGCGCGAGGGTGTCCTGACCCTCGCGGGCCTGTATGCCGTCGCTGGCACCGAGCCGGCCGACGCCAGGCTGCGCGATCTCCTGCAGCGGCCCCTGCCCGACGACGGGGAGCACGCGGAGGCCCTGTCCCTGCTGCGCGCCCACCCCGCCATCGAGCTCGCACGGGCCGAGGCCCAGCGCTACGCGGCGCTGGCGCGCCAGGAACTGGCGTCCCTGCCGGCCATCCCGGCCCGCTCCGTGCTCGAGATGCTCTGCGACTACGTAGTCACCCGCACCGGCTGACCCCCGGTTTGACCCGGCTGCTGGGTCAACTTCGGCGCAACTCGGACAAAATGCCCGCCATTGCCGGGTTTGGCCCCGCTGCCGGGTCAAACCAGAGGGGGAGGGCGGCACTGGCTCGCCGGTGGCCCCGAGTTGTATAGACGACTGATAGCGTCGGCAGGTGCCGTCGGAGAACCATGAGGTCCATCTCAAGCCCATTCATGACAAGCCGACGATCGTCTCCTTCGGCTCGATGGCCTCGTGGTCCTGGTTCGTCTACGGCTTCGGTGCGAGCCTGGCCCTGCTCGCCGACGAGCAGGGCTCCGCGCCCTGGCTGACTGGCCTGCATGCCCCGGCCCTCGCCCTCGGCGGTGTCATCGGCGCGCTGGCGACCCCTCGCCTGACCCACCGTTTCGGCCGAGGGGTCATGACGCGGGTCGGTGCGATCGGAGCCTCCCTGTCGATCCTGTTCTTCGTGCTCCCGGGCCTGCCCACGCTGGGCACCCTCGTCGGGATCTTCCTCGCGACCTTCTTCGGCAACATCATCGTGGTGTGCGTCAACTCGTTCATCTCCGTCCACCAGGGCCCGGCGGCACCCCCGGCATTCACCGAGAACCTTGCCCTTGCAGCGCTGATGGGCCTGTTGGCGCCCGCGGCCGTCGGCGCAGCCACTGCGGTGCACCTGGGCTGGCGCGCTGGCCTTCTCGTCGCGGTCGTCATGTTCGCCGGGCTCGAGATCGCCCGCGGGCGCAATGTCGCCGTGTACGGGATTCCTGGCGACGTCGTGACGCGCAAGGAGGGCGGCGCACTGCCGGTGCTCACCTACTGGGCCGTGATCGCCGGCATGCTCTACGTCGGCGCGGAGTTCTGCATCAGCCTGTGGGGAGTGACGTTCCTGCGCGACCAGACCGGACTGGGACCGGCGGCAGCTGCGGCGGGACTGTCCTCCTACTTGGGCGGGCTGTTCGTCGGCCGGGTTCTCGGCTCGGGCCTCACCCGGCGCTTCGAGGCCGAATACCTGCTTCGCGTGGCGATGGGCGGTGGCATCGTGATGTTCCTCGTCGCCTGGATGCTCTCAGCGCCGGCACTCGTGCTCGGATTCTTGTTCCTCGCCGGCGTCATGCTGTCGCTGACCTGGCCGCTGAGCCTCGCCCGCATCATGCGCTCGGCGGCTGGCAACGTCGACCGTGCGGCCGCGCTCACCCTGGCCTTCACGACGGCGGCCATCGGTATCGCCCCCTTCCTCCTGGCCACCTTGGCGGGCACCCTCAGCGTGCACGTGGCATTCCTCCTCGTCCCGGGCATGCTCGTGGTGGCCTTCGCCGTGGTGTGGTTCCGGCGGGTCCCCGACTAGTCCTTCGGCCCTGGCACGCACGACGGCCGTGGCGCACCATGTAAAGGGGTGCGCTGCAAGGAGGTCGTCATGAAGCTGCAGAACAGGGTCTTCGTCGTCACGGGCGGGGGCAACGGCATCGGCCGCGAGGTGGTGCTGCTCCTGCTCACCCGTGGAGCACGGGTCGCGGCGATCGACAGGCGGGCCGAGTCACTCGACACGACTCGCGAGCTCGCAGGCGACGGTGCACTGCGCCTGACCTCGCATGTCGCCGACATCACCGACCCCGCGGCCGTCGATGCCGTACGCGCAGAGATCCTCGCCGCGCATGGCCATGTCGATGGCCTGCTCAACGTGGCCGGGGTCATCCAGCGCTTCGTCCCCATCGCTGATCTGTCGCTGGAGGAGGTCGACCGGGTGATGCGGGTCAACTTCTGGGGCACCGTGCACATGGTCAAGGCCTTCCTGCCTGTGCTCCTGGAGCGGCCCGAGGCGGCCATCGTCAATGTCTCGTCCATGGGCGGGCTGGTGCCGGTACCGGGCCAGGGTGCCTATGGCGCGTCGAAGGCAGCGGTGAAGCTCTTCACCGAGGACCTCTACGCCGAATTGCGCGCTACTCAAGTCGCAGTAACGGTTGTCTTCCCTGGCGGCGTGGGCACCAACATCACGGCCAACTCGGGCGTGGAAGCCCCGCGCATGGCGGCCGGTGCGAAGGCGCCCACGGTCACTGCGCCGGAAGACGCCGCACGGATGATCGTCGATGGCATGGTCGAGGGCAGGTTCCGCGTGGTGATCGGACGCGATGCCCGCATGCTCGATCTCATGGGAAGGATCGCGCCACGGCGGGCGATCACGATGATCGCCGACAAGATGTCGGCGCTCCTGGCGGGCTGAGTCCGGCCGGCGGGCCTAGTCGGGCTCGATGAGCTCCTCCGCGAGCGCCTGTGGCCTGCCCGCCCGCGCCTGGCGGATGCCGTCGAAGGTCACCAGCACCAGGCAGGCCCAGACGATCGCGAAGCCAGCCCAGCGAAGCGGTGGCATGGCCTCGCCGAACACGAAGACGCCGAGGAGGAACTGCAGCACAGGCGTGACGTACTGGACCAGGCCCAGTGTGGACAGCGGGATGCGGATAGCGGCCCCGCCGAAGGCGAGCAGCGGCACCGCAGTGACCGGCCCGAGCAGTGCGAGGAGCACGGCCATCGAGATGCCGTGCGTCTCATACGCGGACGTGCCGTGGGCGAGGAACCAGCCCAGGGCAATGGCCGCGAAGGGCGCAAGCGCGGCTGTCTCGATCGTCAACGACGGCACTGCGCCCACGTCAGCCTGCTTCTTCAGCAGCCCGTACACGCCGAAGGAGACGGCCAGGACGAGGCTGATCCACGGCAGGCGCCCATAGCTCACGGCCAGCACGCCCACGGCGACAACGGCCAGGCCCACGGCGACCCACTGGATGGTCCGCAGGCGCTCGCGCAGGAAGATCACGCCGAGCGCGACGGATACCAGGGGATTGAGGAAGTAGCCGAGCGAAGCCTCGACGACCTGGTTGCTCGCGACCGCATAGACGTAGGTGCCCCAGTTGACGGCCAGGAAGGCCGCCGCCAGTGCCAGGAGAGACACTCGGCGCGGGCTGCGCGCGGCGGCCAGGGTGCGCGCCCACGATCGCGTGACCGTGGTGAGGATGACCAGGAAGACCAGTGACCACAGCACCCGGTTGGCGACGACCTCGATGGGCCCCACCTCGGCAACCAGGGCGAAGTACAGGGGGAACAGGCCCCACAGCCCGTAGGCGGTCAGGCCGAGAAGAACGCCGAGGCCCGCCTGCGATTGCGGCAGGCGGGCCTTCGGCGAACGAGCAGGAGTGGTCAGGACACGTTCCACGTGTCGTTGCCGTTGATGAGCGCCTGGAGATCGCCCTTGCCCTGCGACGCGACGATGCCGTCCAGCTGCTCGCGCACCAAGCGGTCGTAGGACGGACGCTCGATGTCGCGGAACACGCCGATCGGGGTGTTGTCGAGCGTGCGGGGGTCAGCCAGTCGGGAGAGCGCGAACGCCAGGCCCGGGTCCTTGGCGTGGGCGTCGTGGCGGATGATCGCCTCGTCGCCGACCTCGGAGACGTTGACCACGGCGATGTGCCCGTCGGACGTGCGGATGACGCCCTTCTCGAGGTCCTTGCCGAAGCGGATCGGCTCACCGTCGACCAGGCGGATGAGCGCCTCGTCGCGGGTGTCGCCGTCCTTGAGCGGCTCCCACGCGCCGTCGTTGAAGATGTTGCAGTTCTGGTAGATCTCCACCAGGGCTGCGCCCTCATGGTGTGCGGCAGCGCGCAGGACCTCGGTCATGTGCTTGCGGTCGGAGTCGATCGTCCGGGCCACGAAAGTCGCCTCGGCGCCGAGAGCCAGCGACACGGGGTTGAACGAGTAGTCGAGCGAGCCCTCCGGGGTCGACTTCGTGATCTTGCCCTGCTCCGAGGTGGGGGAGTACTGGCCCTTGGTCAGGCCGTAGATGCGGTTGTTGAAGAGCAGGATCTTCAGGTTGACGTTGCGGCGCAGCGCATGGATCAGGTGGTTGCCGCCGATCGACAGCGAGTCGCCGTCTCCGGTGATGACCCAGACCGACAGGTCCGGGCGGGAGACGGCCAGGCCGGTCGCGATGGCCGGCGCACGGCCGTGGATCGAGTGCATGCCGTACGTGTTCATGTAGTACGGGAAGCGCGAGGAGCAGCCGATGCCGGAGATGAAGACGATGTTCTCCTTGGCCAGGCCGAGCTCGGGCAGGAAGCCCTGCACGTTCGACAGGATGGAGTAGTCGCCGCAGCCCGGGCACCAGCGCACTTCCTGGTCGGACTTGAAGTCCTTGGCCGACAGGGCGACGTCGGACTTCGGGATCAGCTCGAGGTGGGTCGCAGTCATCGGATCCTCACAGGGTCTTCATGGCGTCGGCGATGGCCTCGACCAGCTCGGTGGACTTGAACGGCATTCCGCGGACCTGGTTGATGCCCTGGATGTCGACCAGGTACTTGGCGCGCAGCAGCATCGCCAGCTGGCCGAGGTTCATCTCGGGGACGAGGACCTTGTCGTACTTGCGCAGCACCTCGCCCAGGTTCGACGGGAACGGGTTGACGTGACGCAGGTGCGCCTGGGCAACCGGGGTGCCTGAGCGACGGGTGATCTCGCAGGCGGCGCCGATGGGGCCGTAGGTGGATCCCCAGCCCAGCACCAGGACTCGCGCGTTGCCGTCCGGGTCGTCGACCTCCAGGAGCGGGATCGTGTCGGCAATGCGGTCGACCTTCTCCTGGCGCAGGCGAACCATCGTGTCGTGGTTGTCGGCGTCGTAGGAGATGTTCCCGGGGCCGTTGGCCTTCTCGAGGCCGCCGATGCGGTGCTCGAGCCCCTTGGTGCCCGGTACCGCCCACGGCCGGGCGAGGGTCTTCTCGTCGCGCAGGTACGGCCAGAAGTCCATCGTGCCGTCGGCCTTGGTGTGGTTGGGCCCGGTCGCGAAGTTCGGGTCGATGACCGGCAGGTCGTCGACGTTCGGGACCTTCCACGGCTCGGAGCCGTTGGCGATGTAGCCATCGGAGAGGATGAAGACGGGGGTGCGGTACTCGACGGCGATGCGGGCCGCCTCGATGGCCGCGTAGAAGCAGTCCGAGGGCGACTGCGGCGCGATGATCGGCACCGGCGACTCGCCGTTGCGGCCGAACATAGCCTGCAGGAGGTCGGACTGCTCGGTCTTCGTGGGCAGGCCCGTGGAAGGGCCGCCACGCTGCACGTCGACGATCACGAGCGGGAGCTCGAGGGTGACGGCCAGGCCGATCGCCTCGGACTTCAGTGCGACACCAGGGCCCGACGTCGTGGTGACGCCGAGGGCTCCGCCGTACGAGGCGCCGATCGCTGAGGTGATGCCTGCGATCTCGTCCTCTGCCTGGAAGGTCATCACGCCGAAGCGGTGGTTCTTCGCGAGCTCGTGCAGGATGTCGGAGGCGGGAGTGATCGGGTAGGTGCCCAGGAACAGCGGCAGGCCCGAGCGCTCTGCGGCGGCGATGAGGCCCCAGGCCAGGGCCGGGTTGCCGGTGACGTTGCGGTAGAGGCCCTTGGGCAGGTCCTCGGCCTTGGCGACCTCGTACTGCACCGAGAAGATCTCCGTGGTCTCGCCGAACGACCAGCCGGCCTCGAAGGCGGCGAGGTTCGCGGCGAGGATCTCAGGCTTCTTGCCGAACTTCTTGGTCAAGAACTCGCGGGTGCCCTCCGCCGGGCGCGAGTACAGCCAGCACAGCAGGCCGAGGGCGTACATGTTCTTCGAGCGCTCGGCCTCCTTCTTGGTGAGTTCGAACTCCTTGAGCGCCTCGACGGTCTGCGAGGTCAGCGCGATGGCGTGCACGTTGAAGGCGCTCAGCGAGCCGTCCTCGACCGGATTGGAGTCGTAGCCCACCTTCTCGAGGTTGCGCTTGGTGAACTCGTCGGTGTTCAAGATGATGTCGGCGCCGCGGGGCAGGTCCTTGATATTCGCCTTCAGCGCGGCCGGGTTCATGGCGACGAGGACGTTCGGCGCGTCGCCGGGGGTGGTGATGTCGTGGTCGGCGAAGGCCAGCTGGAAGGCGCTGACGCCGCCGATCGTGCCTGCTGGCGCGCGGATCTCGGCGGGGAAGTCGGGCAGCGTCGACAGGTCGTTGCCCAGCCCGGCGGTCTCGGATGTGAAGCGGTCACCGGTGAGCTGCATGCCATCGCCGGAATCTCCGGCGAAACGGATCACGACGCGGTTGACCTGGACGACCTGCTTGCTCACGTATGTACCCCTTCGATGGCGGCAGGCGCCGCGCACTGATCGGCTGGTGACCGGGCGCACGTGCGCCCGGCGCATTCTTCGCCTGGCACGGGTCATGCGACGGCGCTCGACCGACGGGTAAGTCGGTCAGGGGACATTCTGCTCCCTCCGTCAAGAAACTCCGTGTCGGGGTGCCCGTAATCTGGGGTGCGTGTTGAGGAGGGATCTGTGCCTGGCGGACGAACCGGCCATCCGGCTCGTCGTGGCCCAGGCAGGCCTGGCCTGCTGCACGGTCGAGGTCGACGCTGCCGTAGCCGACGGGCTCCTCGTCCCGGCCCCAGATGCGCCGGCGGGGCCGGTGCTCCTGCTGGTCGCCGGCACGATCACCGAGCCTCTTGTGCCGGCCCTGCGGGCGCTCGCGGGGAGCCTGCCGCCTGGTTCGCGCGCTGTTGCGTTCGGTGCCTGCGCGACCTCTGGCGGTCCCTACTGGGATGCCCCGATGGTGGTGAACGGCGTGGACGAGGTCACGGGCCTGCCGGCCGTCGCGGCCTACGTGCCAGGGTGCCCGCCCAGCCCTGCGGCCCTGATCGCCGCCCTGCGCGAACTCGCGGGGCCGGCCGCATGACCGACATCGCCAGCGTGGAGCCCGAGGCCTGGGCCGGCGCCGTCGCCGCAGCTGTCGAGTCCGGCTTCGGGTACCTCGACCACCTGACGGCCGTCGATCGCATCGACTTCCTCGAGGTCATCGTCCTCCTGCGCGATCCCTCGACCGGGGCGGAGAAAGGCCTCAGCACGCGCGTTCCCGCTTCGCACCCGGTGCTCGACTCGCTCACCGGCATCGTTTCAGGCGCCGACTGGCACGAGCGCGAGGCGGCCGAGATGCTCGGCCTGTCCTTCAGTGGCCACCCGGGCCTCGTTCCGCTCCTCACGCACCCTGAGCACGCGCAGGGCCGTCCGCCCCTTCTCCTCAAGACGACTGCCCTGCCCGAGCGCATCGAGACTGCGTGGCCGGGAGCCGACGGGGGCAGGCGCACGCGCGTGCCCGGCATCGGCGAGAACTGGGAGCGTCCGTCATGACATGCGCCCACGCGGGAATCGAGCTGGCTGCGGATGCCTGCACGTCATGCATGCTGTGCGTGAAGGAATGCCCGGCCTGGTGCATCACGCTCGAGTCGCACAACGAGCAGGTGAGCGAACCCGGTGCCCGTCGGCCCAAGTCGGTCGCCGTTCTCGATCTCTTCACCATCGACTTCGGGCTGTGCATGTACTGCGGAATCTGCATCGACGTGTGCCCGTTCGATGCGCTCGCCTGGACTGCGGCACCGGTGGGTGCCACGACGTCCCGTGAGGGCCTCGCACGTACCCAGGCCGAGACGTGACGCCCGGGCTCAGGTGCCCTCAGCCACTCGCACCGGGGTCCCAGTGCTGGCCTCCTGGTCTGGACTACCGGTAGTTGTCGAACTGCACCGCGAAGTCGAGGTCGGCGCCCTTCACCAGCGCGATGACTTCCTGCAGGTCGTCACGGCTCTTGCTGGTGACGCGCAGGGTGTCGCCCTGCACCTGGGCCTTCACTGACTTGGGGCCCTCGTCGCGGATGATCTTGCCGAGCTTCTTCGCCTGCTCCTGGCTGATGCCGGCCTTGAAGGTGCCGGCGATCTTGTAGTCCTTGCCGGACGCGCGCGGGTCCTGCGCATCGAAGGCCTTCAGGCTGATGCCGCGCTTGATGAGCTTCTCCTTGAACACGTCGAGCGCCGCCTTGGCTCGCTCCTCCGAGCTCGAGGTGATCTCGACCGCGAGGTCGCCCTTCCACTCGATCGACGTGCCGGTGTTCTTGAAGTCGAAGCGCTGGACGTACTCCTTCGCCGCCTGGTTGAGGGCGTTGTCGGCCTCTTGGTGGTCGACCTTGGAGACGATGTCGAAACTGCTGTCAGCCATGGCCGCATCCTGCCACGGATGGCCTGACGGGCGCGCTACGCGGGCAGGTCGCGCAGGGTCGGGGCGGGGAAGGCGGGATGCGCGCGGTCGATCTCGCGGGCGAGGCGGTGCCCGTCGAAGACGGCCTCAGAGATCCATCGCGGCGACTGGGCATCGCCGATGAGGTACACGGCCTCGATCCCGGCGGCCTCCAGCCTGGCGGGGTCGGCCGTCAGCTCGCGGTAGAGCCCGTCGTCGGGCACCTGGTGGGTAACGAGGACGAGGTCGTCGGCGTCGAGGCGCCAGGGGTCCTCGTACTGCGTGGTGCCGGAGACAGCTCCGGTTGAACGCTCGCGCAGGGTGATGCCCAGGTGCATCGTGATTCCGCAGTCGTGCAGGTGCCTGCGCAGGAACGGCCCTTCGAGGGTTCCGTCCGACAGTGGCGAGACCTTCTCCTCGGGCGTGACCAGGTGAACCTCGTACCCCTCGTTGGCGAGCAACTCGGCGATGCCGGGGGCGACGTAGTAGCCGTCGCAGTCGTAGACGACGACTCGTTGCCCCTGCGGGCGCTCGCCGCGCATGATGCGCTCGGGCGTGAGGCTGCCGGCTGCGCCGAGCACGGGCTTCAGCGTGCCGGGCTGCGTTCCATCAGCGCTCCAATGGCTGCCTGTCGCGACGATCACGATGTGCGCGCCGTAGTCGAGCACGTCATCGGCGTTCATGCTGCGCCCGGTGATCACCTCGACGTTCGCGAGCGCATCGAGCTGGGTCTTGCGCCAGTCGGCGATGCGACCCCAGTCACCGAGGGTGGGCAGGCGCCTGGTCCAAGTGATGCGGCCGCCGATGTCGTCGCGCTCTTCGACCAGGTGCACGGCGCTGAAGCCGCGCTTGCCGAGCACCATCGCGGCTTCCATGCCGGCCGGTCCGGCGCCGACCACCAGCACCGCGCGATCAGGGTTCGCCGTCGGCTCGAATTCCTCGGGATGCCAGCCGCGGCGGAACTCCTCGCCCGCCGTGGCGTTCTGGATGCAGCCGATGTGGCGGAAGTCCTCCTCCTTCCAGATGCACACGTTCGCGCCCGTGCACTCGCGGATGTCGCCGAGTCGGCCCTCGCGCACCTTCGACGGAAGGAATGGGTCGGCGATGGCGGGCCGCGCAGCGCCGATGAG
>CAYFLP010000034.1:0-14309 GCA_964344045.1 uncultured Bifidobacteriaceae bacterium | reverse complement strand
CACCCGAGCTCGGTCGGATTCCCGTCAGGGCACCCGGCGATGAGGTCCTTCCTGGGCGTTCCCGTGCGCGTGCGCGGGGAGGCCTTCGGCAACCTGTACCTCAGCGACAAGCTCGGCGGCGGC
Organism: uncultured Bifidobacteriaceae bacterium; assembly: GCA_964344045.1. Lineage (GTDB taxonomy): Bacteria > Actinomycetota > Actinomycetes > S36-B12 > S36-B12 > UBA10649. The sequence goes on along the minus strand of CAYFLP010000034.1, from coordinate 14,186 downwards.
AGCTTCACCTCGGAGGACGAGCGCACCGTCATGGCCCTGGCCGCGGCCGCCGCTGTGGCCATCGAGAATGCGCGCCTGTACGAGAGCACGCGGCAAAAGCAGCGCTGGCAGAGCGCGCTGACCGACGTCGCGGACGCCGTGCTGCAGGAGCAGCCCACGCGCGATGTGCTGGCGCTGATCGCCGAGCGTGCGCGCAGCGTGCTCGATGCGGACATCTCGCTGGTCGTGCTCGGCGATGACGCCAGCAGCCTCACGACGGCGATCGTCGACACGGACGCCACCGGGCGCGATGCCGACTTCTACGTCGGACGGCCGATTCTCGAGCACTCGCTCATCGGCGACGTGTACCGCAGTGGCGAGGGAACGGTGTCGCGTGAGGGCACGGCCTCTCTTGCCGATGTCGACATGCACGGTCCGGTCGTCGCCGTGCCGCTCGGCGCAGCCGATGACGTCCTCGGCGTGCTCGTCCTGCTGTGGGCCGAGCCGCGGCACCTTCCGGCAGATGTCCTCACCCAGGCCGACTCCTTCGCCTCGCAGGCCGCGGTGTCGTTGGTCCTCGCCTCGGCCCGCCGCGAGCACGAGCGCCTTGCGGTCTACGAGGACCGCGACCGCATCGCCCGCGACCTGCACGACCTGGTCATCCAACGGCTCTTCGCCACGGGGATGCTCCTGCAGGGCACCACGCGCCTCGACCAGGTCCCTGAGGGGGTCGTCGAGCGCGTCGAGCGCGCGGTCGATGAGCTGGACGAGACCATCAAGGAGATCCGCCAGACGATCTTCGCCCTGCACGAGCCCGTCGACGGTCCCACCTCGAGCACCCGCGGCCGCGTCCTGCGCGAGACCGCGCAATCGGCGTCGTTGCTGGGCTTCGAACCCGCCGTGCGGTTCGTGGGCCCGGTCGACTCAGTGGTGACCCCCGCTGTGGCCGATCATGTGATCGCTGCGCTGCGCGAAGCGCTCACCAATGCGGCCAAGCATGCGCAGGCACGTCGGGTCGAGGTGATGCTGCAGGCCGATGCCCAGGCACTGGAACTGCGCGTCACGGACGATGGCGTCGGCGTTCCGGTCGATGGCAGCGGGCGCCGCTCGGGTGTGGCGAACCTGGCCGAGCGGGCGCGCGAGCTCGGCGGCCAATGCACGGTCGAGCGAGTCAGCTCTGCCGGCGGCACGCGCCTGGTGTGGCGGGCCCCGCTGACCTCGCTGTCGTGAGGCGAGCTCAGCGGTGGTCGTTCTCGGCGTTGAGTCGGGCCACGTAGGCGGCGGCCTGCGTGCGCCGCTCCATTCCCAGCTTCGCGAGCAGGCTTGAGACGTAGTTCTTGACGGTCTTCTCGGCCAGGTGCATCTGCTGGCCGATCTGGCGGTTGGTCATGCCCTCGCCGATGAGCTCGAGGATGCGCCGCTCCTGGTCGGACAGGCCGTCGAGGCGGGAGTCCTGCTGCTCGCCGCGCCGCAGCCGGTCCATGACGCGCTGGGTGGCGACGGGGTCGAGCAGCGACTTGCCGGACGACACCTGCCGGATGGCCTCGATGAGGTCGTTGCCGCGGATCTCCTTGAGCACATAGCCCGAAGCGCCGGCCATGATGGCGTCGAAGAGAGCCTCGTCGTCGGCATAGGAGGTCAGCATCAGGCAGTGCACCTCGGGCATGGCGCTGCGCACGTCGCGGCAGACCTCGACTCCGCTGCCATCGGGCAGCCGCACGTCGAGGACGGCCACGTCGGGGCGCGAGGCAGGAATGCGGTGCAGGGCCTCGGCGGTCGTGCCTGCCTCGCCGACGACTTCCATGTCCCGCTCGAGGCCGATCAGGTCGGCCAGGCCGCGGCGGACGATCTCGTGGTCGTCCATGAGGAAGACCCGGATCACGTGGCCGTCGGAAGTAGTGGCGTCAGGCATGGCGACATTGTGCCTGACTCACGGTGCGATGACGAGGGCGCGCCAGCGCGAGTCGGCACTCGGATCGCGTCCGATCATCCGGTCGAGCAGCTCGGGCATCGTGCAGGCCAGGGCCAGCGCGTCCCCGGCACCGGCGAAGTCGAGGACCTCGCGGTACGCCTCTGGTTCGGTCACGGTGATCGTGAGAGCGCCGGGTGAGGGATCCTGCGCCTGCCAGGATCGTTGCGACAGCGGGATCGCCGTGCGATAGGTGATGTCGCACGCAGCGCTGGAGTGGTCGGCCGGCAGGCCGAGGGCCGCGCGCAAGTCCTGCTCATGTGTCCACAGGTCCAGGCACCGCATGCTCAGCATGCGGGCGAGGGGCTGCAGCCTGCCGGTGGGCCCGAGTACCTCGGCATCGTCGGGCAGCGCCCGCAGCACGTCGATGCGCCGCGTGCGGATTTCGCCGAGCTCGGCGATGACCGCATCCTTGGGCAGGCCGCGCCGGGCATCGACGCCGACCTCGGTGAAGCGGGCGATGTCCTCGTCGACGTGCGGAAGCGACGCGTAGTCGGGCACGTGGTCGGGCCGGGGGTCACCGGCCAGGACCGACTCGATATCGATGACATGCGCGACGATGTCCGCGACACTCCAGCCTGCCAGGCGCGTGGGAGCGTGCCACTGCTCGGCGCTAGCCGCAGCGCCGATCGCTGCTATGGCGGCCATCTCCGCGTCCCAGGCATCGATCAGGTAGGTCTCATTCGCATTGGCCATGGCTGCACGGTAGTCCTGCGCGCCTCGTGCCTACCTCCACCTACGCTTCGCACATGACCGTTCGCGTGGCCTTGATCCAGCTGGACTGCTCGACGCAGGAGACCGTCGCCCATCGGGTCACCCGCGCCCTGGGCCTGGTGGCCAGCGTGGCCAGGGAGCACTCGCCCGACATCGTCATGCTGCCGGAGCTGTGGCATGTGGGCGCGTTCGACGTCGTGGCAGCCCGCGAGCATGCGCAGCCGATCGACGGCCCGCTCGTGACGGCCCTGGCTGCCCTCGCCGGCGAGCTGGGCATCTGGCTCCACGGCGGTTCCTTCGCCGAGATCGACTCCGATGGCAGCCACTACAACACCAGCGTGCTCTTCTCGCCCGACGGGCTCCTCGTCGCGAAGTACCGCAAGATCCACCTGTTCGGCTTCGACGGCGGCGAGACGGTGCTGATGAGCGGTGGGGACGAGCTCGTCGTCGTCGACACTCCGCTCGGCCCGACCGGCCTGGCCACCTGCTACGACATGCGCTTCCCGGAGATGTTCCGCGCGCTTGTCGAAGGCGAGGCGACTGCTGTTCTGCTCACCTCGGGCTGGCCCGACAAGCGGATCTCGCACTGGGACGTGCTGACCCAGGCACGGGCGATCGAGGACCAGGTGTGGTTCATCGCATGCAACGAGGTCGGCTCGCAGCCTGGAGTCGTGCTGGGCGGGCATTCGGTGGTGGTTGCCCCGAACGGCGATGTTGTCGCACGCGCAGGCGAGGACGAGGAGGTCCTCGTCGTCGACGTCGAGCCCGGAGCGTCCGCTCAGTGGCGGGCTGCCTTCCCGGTGCTCGACGACATCCGGCTGCGCTAGTCGAACGGACGGGCCGGCCAGCGCGCCCGCGGGAGGGTGGCTACTGCACGAGCGGGAGGCCTGCGGACTGCCAGGCGCCGATGCCTCCGCCGAGGTCGTAGATGCCGTTGATGCCCGCGCCCTGCATCTCGCCCGCCGCGATCTGCGAGCGGCGTCCGCTATGGCAGTACACGGCGTAGATGCCGGCCTTGTCAAGGCCTGCGATCTGGTTCGCGAAATCGGGGCTCTCGACGTTGTAGTTGATGGCACCGTCGATGTGGCCCGCGGCGAACTCGTCCGGGCGGCGCACGTCGATGACGGTCACTCCGGGGGAGGTGACGACCTTCGAGAACTCGACGGCGTCGACGGTAGTCGGTGCCGCGGGGGCAGTGGCGGCCGCGACCGGGCCTTGGACGGCGGTCGAGCTCGCACCTGCCGAGTCGCTGCTCGAGCACCCGGAGAGGGTCGGCACGGCGATCGCGAGGGTGAGGGCGGCTACGGCGATGAGGGGTCGGGTACGCATACCCCCCAGGGTATCAGGACGGGGGAGTGTCGCGTCGGGAGAGGGCAGCCAGGCGCTCGTTGTACGCCCGCAGCTCGGCGTCGTCGTCGCGGTCTGCCTGGCGGTCGGAACGCTTGGCCTCGCGGTCATCGCTGCGCGACCACTGGACAGCGATCGCGACGAGGACGATGAGCGTCGGGATCTCGGACAGGCCCCAGGCGATCTGTCCGCCGTTCAGGGTGTCCTGCAAGGGGTCGGTGATCCACTCCGGCCGGACAACTCCGTACCACTCCGGTGCGATGGGCTGAGTGCCCATCATCATCGCGACGGCGAAGAAGCCGTGCACTCCCAGGGCCATGAGCAGCAGCACCAGTCGGCCCCAGTAGGGCAGTGGCTTCGGGCGGGGATCGATGCCGATGATCACCCAGTAGAAGAGGTAGCCCGAGACGAGGAAGTGGATCTCCATCACGATGTGCCCGACGTGGCTGCCCATCAGCCAGCCGAACAGCGGGGTGAAGTACAGGCCGTAGAGGCCGATCACGTAGATGAAGAAGACGTAGAACGGATTCGTCAGCAGCCGGGTGATCCAGCTGTGCAGGAACCACACCAGCCATTCGCGCGGGCCGCGTTCGCCCGCGGGCGCCGGCTTCAGGGCCCGCAATGCCAATGTGGCAGGAGCGCCGAGCACCAGCAGGATCGGCGCGAGCATGGTCAGCGTCATGTGCTGCACCATGTGGAGCCCGACCGACACCTGCGCATAGGTGGCGATTCCGCCATTCGTCGTCCACAGCACGACGACGAGGCCGAGCAGCCACGAGACCGTGCGCATGAACGGCCAGGCATCGCCGCGACGGCGCAGGCGCACGACCGCTGCTATGTAGAGCGCGGCCGCGATGAGCGAGCCGACGAAGAACAGCGGCTCCAGCCGGAATCCCAGGCCGATCGTCGACACGGTCGGCTCGGGCGGGTAGGCGAAACCGAGCAGGCTCTCGCCGTACGTGTCGAGCTGGACTTCCTCGCGGGGGTAGGCGCTCGAGGCAAGTGACACGCCGAGCCCGACCGACGCGACCATGATGAGCAGGTCGAGCCCCGCGAGCCTGCCGAAGACCTTCCACCGCGCTGCGGCCCCCGTCGCAGTGCCGGCCATCATGACGACGCGGTCGCGCATGAGCCAGCCCATGAAGGCCAGCACGCACAGCAGCATGATCTTCAGCAGCACGACCTGGCCGTAGCCGGTAGTGAGCAGCTGCTGGGCGTAGTCCAGGCGCGAGTAGGCGTTGGCGAAGCCGCTGGCTGCGACAAGCAGCAAGGCGACGAGGGCCAGTCGAGAGAATCGCTGTACCGCGCGATCGAGGGGCATGTCGCGGCGCATCGTGTGCGCGGCCAGGGCCGCTAGGCCGCCTATCCAGAGAACGGCTGCGACCACGTGTGCGGTGCCGGCCGTCAGTGCCAGGGCGTGGTCGCCCAGGCCTGCGGCATGGCCGCCGAGCGCTGGTAGCGCGGCGGCGAGCAGGGCCAGCCCGAGCCAGGCCAGTGCCGCGCCCGTCGACGAAGTGACGATGGCGCCGATGGCGACGACGAGCGCCAGCACGGCCATGACGAACAGGGCTCGGGTCGTGGGGATCTCGGTCGCGTAGGTCGAGATGATCTGCGGATCCAGCGCCTCGCTGAGCGGGATGCCCAGGACGCTGGCGAGTTCGAGAAGCACTTGCACCATCGCCAGCACCGCCCATAGGGCTGCGGCGATCGCGCCATGGATGAGATCGCGCCGGCCGGGCCTGGAGAGCACGCCGTCGCGTCCGGACGGATCCAGGAAGGTGGCAGCGAGCAGCATGCCGACGGTCACGATGGAGGCCAGGTCGGTGAGGACCCGCACGGTCGGCAGGCCCCAGCCGACGGCTGCACCGGTATCCGGCAGGCCCTCGACGGAGGGCTCGTAGGCACCACCCGCCAGCACCAGGCCGACCGCGGTGACGGCGATGGCCATGACGATGAGCGACACGGCGACCAGTGCGATCGGGCCGCTGCCGGCACGCGTGCCGGTCATGGGCTCGCTCACGGTCGGCTTCACGTGTCGAGACTACGGCTGCCGGCGGGGCACCCGCGACACGAGTGCTGTCGCGTTGCTGACAGGCAGCTAGAAGGCGTCCTCCGAGAGTGCCATGAGGTCGAGGTCGGTGGCCTCCGCGATGGCGCGCTCGGCCGCGAGCAGGGGCAGCCGATTGCGGGCGAACCATGCTGCCGTCTCGACCTTGCCCTCGTAGAAGGCGCGGTCGCGATCGGACGGCCCGGCCGCCAGTGCGGCCAGTGCGACCTCTGCCTCGCGGATCAGCAGCCAGCCGATCATCAGGTCGCCCGACGCCATCAGCAGGCGGGTGCTGTTGAGGCCGACGCGATAGACCTCCGAGGGGTTCGCCTGCGACACCATGGCCCACTGGCCCATGACGGCGAGGATGCCCTGGACGTCCTCGAGCGCCTTGCCGAGCAGTTCGCGCTCGGTGCCGAGCCTGCCGCTGCCGTCGTCGCCCTTGACTGTCTCGGTGATCTGCGATGCCACGTGCATGATCGCGCGGAACTGGTCCTTGACGATCTTGCGGAAGAAGAAGTCCAGGCCCTGGATGGCCGTCGTGCCCTCGTAGAGCGTGTCGATCTTGGCGTCACGCACGTACTGCTCGATCGGGTAGTCCTGCAGGAAGCCGGAGCCGCCGAACGTCTGCAGCGACAGCGCGAGCATCTCGTAGCTGCGCTCCGAGCCGACGCCCTTGACGATCGGGAGCATGAGGTCGTTGACGCGTGCTGCGAGATCGGCGTCGAAGCCGGCGACGCCGGCATTGCCGAGCTGCACGGCATCCTGCCAGTAGGCCGTGTAGGCGATGAGCGCGCGCATGCCTTCTGCGTAGGCCTTCTGCAGCATCAGGCAACGGCGCACGTCGGGGTGGTTGATGATGGTGACGCGCGGTGCAGTCTTGTCCATCTGCTGCGTGAGGTCAGCGCCCTGCACACGCGTCTTCGCGTAGTCCAGTGCGTTGAGGTAGCCGGTCGACAAGGTCGCGATGGCCTTTGTTCCCACCAGCATTCGCGCGTACTCGATGACGCTGAACATCTGCGCGATGCCGTTGTGCACGTCGCCCAGCAGGTAGCCGATCGCCGGCTCGTGCTCGCCGAATGTCATCTCGCACGTGGTCGAGACCTTCAGGCCCATCTTCTTCTCGAGGTTCGTCACGTAGGCGCCGTTGCGCGCGGTGGGCTCGCCCGTGGCCGGGTCGAAGAGGAACTTCGGCACGAGGAACAGCGACAGGCCCTTCGTGCCGGGGCCTGCGCCCTCGGGGCGCGCCAGGACGAGATGCATGATGTTCTCGGTCATGTCCTGGTCGCCGTTGGTGATGAACCTCTTCACGCCGGTGATCGACCACGTGCCGTCGCCGTTGTCATGTGCCTTGGTGCGCCCGGCGCCGACGTCGGAGCCCGCGTCGGGCTCGGTGAGCACCATGGTCGCGCCCCAGCCGCGCGCGATCATCAGCTGTGCCCAGGCCTTCTGCTCGTCCGTGCCGTAGTGATCCATGATCGCGGCCATGTTGGGGCCGTTCATGAACATGAACGCTGCGGGGTTGGCCCCGAGGAACAGCTCGCTGGCGGCCCAGCGCAGCGACGGCGGTGCGCCGGTGCCCCCGAGGTGATCGGGCAGGTCCAGGCGCCACCACTCGGAGTCCTTCAGCGCGTTGAATGCGCGGGTGAAGCTCTCGGGCATCGTGACCTGGTGCGTCGCCGGATCGAAGACCGGTGGCGTGCGATCGTTGTCGGCGAAGGGCTCGGCCAGCGGCCCGGTGGCCAGGCGGTCGACCTCGTGCAGGATCTCGCGCGCGGTGGCCTCGTCCATCTCCGCGAACGGACCAACGCCCATGCGATCGCCGGCGCCGAACACTTCGAACAGGGCGAATTCGAGGTCGCGCAGGTTGCTGCGGTAGTGGGTCATGGACGCCTCCGGGTGGGGGATTGCACGTGGCTCGAGAGTTTGTTACTGGTGAGTAACTCCATGATGCTACCGAGTGGTAACTTTTGCAAGCAGCCTAGGAATGCCGCACGCGAGGCATCGTCCGCAAGAATGTCGCCATGACGCCGCGGCCCGCCCCTGCTCCCTACTGGGCCACGTCCGTCACGCCGATCGGCCCGCCGGCCTCCGAGAACCCCACCGTGCGCCAGCTCCTCTACGCGGGCGTCGTCACGGGCGCCTGGGCCGGCATCGCGTGCCTGATCGTCTACCTCCTCTCGCGGGCGTTCGGAGTCGACTTCACGGTGACGACCGATCGCGGCTCCGTGCAGATCCCCTGGGTGGCCGCCCTCGTCGTCCCGCTCATCTCGGCCCTGGCCGCAGCGCTGCTCAGCTCGCTCGTGCGCGGCTGGCCCCGGGCGGGCGGCATCGTCTATGCCGTCGGAACCCTCGTGACTGTGGTCAGCATGGCGTGGCCGGTCCTGCAGGGCGAGGGGATCCCCACCAAGGTCATGCTCATCGTCATGCACGTGATCGCCTGGTGGCTGATCGTCCCGAAGATCGCCCGCATCGTCGGCGACTCCGAGCCGGGCCGCTCGGTCGAGCGGGGCGAGTAGATGGCTGGTGCCCCCATCGAGCCCCGCGACATCCCGCGGCGCTCGCTGCCCGTCGCTGTCGTGGTCGCGATGCGGCCGCACCAGTGGCTCAAGAACGTCCTCGTATTCGCGGCGCCCGTCGCGGCCGGCGAGCTGTTCGCGCCCGACGTCCTCGTTCCCACGCTGGTCGCCTTCGTGGCCTTCTGCCTGATCTCGAGTGCGACCTACCTCGTCAACGACGCACGTGACGTCGCTGCCGATCGCGAGCACCCGACCAAGCGAGCGCGCCCGATCGCAGCAGGGCAGCTGCCCGTCGGGGCTGCATACGCGATCGCGGCAATCCTCGCCGCTGGGTCGCTCGTGCTGTCGTGGTCGGTCAGCCTGGCGCTCCTGGGCATCGTGGTGATGTACGCGGTCTTCACGCTCGCCTACTCGCTCGGCCTCAAGCACGAGCCGGTCATCGAACTGGCCCTGCTCGCGATGGGCTTCCTCCTGCGCGCCATCGCCGGCGGTGCGGCATCGGACCTGCCCATCTCCCCCTGGTTCCTCATCGTCGCCGGCTTCGGATCGCTCTTCATGGCCGCAGGCAAGCGCTTCAGCGAGCTCTCGCGTACCGACGACGACGGCGCGACGCGTCGACGCAGCCTCGATGGCTACACGCCCACCTACCTGCGGTTCGTGTGGGGCACGTCGGCAGCCGTCGCCATCACGGCCTACTGCCTGTGGGCCTTCGAGGTCGGGCTGGGCGACGCGACCGTGCCGTGGGCGCAGTGGAGCGTCCTGCCGTTCGTCCTGGCGATCCTGCGCTATGCCGTCGATGTCGACAAGGGCGAGGCCGAGGCTCCCGAGGACGTCGTGCTGCACGACCACGTACTGCTCGTGCTCGGTGCCATCTGGCTCGTCCTGTTCGGCCTGGGCGCCTGGGGAGTCTGACGTGAGCTCTCCGCTGACGCGCTCGCAGGACGAGCGCACGCTGACGGGCTGGGGCCGCACGGCCGCCTCCGGTGCGCACATCGCCTCGGTCGCGACGCCGGCCGATGTCGCCGAGGTCATCGCAGCCGCCGGCCCGCGCGGGGTTCTCGCTCGCGGCCTGGGCCGCTCCTACGGCGATGCCGCGCAATCCGGCGGTGCCACCGTCCTCGACACGTCGGCCATGTCCGAGATCGAGCTCGACATGCAGGCGGGGGAGGTGCGCGCAGGCGCGGGCGCAAGCCTCGACGAGATCCTGCGCCTCATCGTGCCGGCGGGGTACTTCGTGCCCGTCACGCCAGGCACCCGCATGGTCACCGTGGGAGGGGCCATCGCGGCCGACGTGCACGGCAAGAACCATCACGTCGAGGGGACCTTCGGCTCGCACGTGCGAAGGCTGCGGCTGATCGACGGCCTGGGTGCCGAGCGCGTGCTCGACCAGGAGTCGACGCCCGAGGAGTTCTGGGCGACCGTCGGCGGCATGGGCCTGACCGGCGTCATGGTCGATGCATCGTTCGACCTGATCCCGATCACGAGCTCGCTCATCAGCGTCGATACCGATCGCACGACCGACCTCGACGATCTCATGAGCCGCATGATCGAGGGCGACGACGAGTACCGGTACAGCGTGGCGTGGGTCGACAGCGTGCATCCCTCGCATCGCGGGGTCCTGACCCGAGGCGACCATGCGCCCGCCGACTGGCTTCCCGCCAAGCTGGCATCCGATCCGCTCGCCTATGACGCCAGGGCCAAGGTGACCGTGCCGCCGATCTTCCCGAGCGGCCTGGTCAATCCGCTGACCATGCGCCTGTTCAACGAGGCCTGGTTCCGCAAGGCTCCCGCCCGCAAGCGAGGCGAGCTGCAGTCGATCGCCTCCTTCTTCCATCCCCTCGACATCGCCCATGACTGGAATCGCGGATACGGCAAGGCCGGCTTCCTGCAGTACCAGTTCGCCGTGCCGGACGCGGCAGGCCACCTCGTGGCGCAAACCCTCGATCGCCTGCGCGAGATCGGGGCCTTCTCGCCCGTCACCGTCCTCAAGCGCTTCGGCGCGGCCAACCCCGGGCCCTTGTCGTTCCCGCAGCCGGGCTGGACCCTCGCGATCGACGTTCCCGCCGATGTCGACGGGCTGGCGAGCGTGCTGGACCTCCTCGACGAGCAGGTACTGGCCGAGGGCGGCCGGCTCTACCTGGCCAAGGACTCGCGCATGTCGCCAGCCATGATGGCGGCGTCGTACCCCCGGCTTGCGGAGTGGCAGCGCGTACGCGACGGCCTCGACCCGCACGGCATCTTCACATCCGACCTGGCAAGGAGACTGTCACTGTGATCGACGCACTCGGCGAGCCGCAATCGGTACTCGTCCTCGGCGGAACCAGCGAGATCGCGCTCGCGACCGTGCTCGCCCTCCCGAGGGCCCGCATGCGCCGGGTGGTGCTCGCCGGCCGCCCGGGTACTGGGCTCGACGACGCGGCAGCAAGCCTTGCCTCGCAAGGCATCTCGGGAGTGCAGGTGACGGCGTTCGACGCGACCGACACGGCGAGCCATGCCTCGGTGATCGATGCGGCCTTCGATGCCGGCGACATCGACATCGTGATCCTCGCCTTCGGGATGCTGGGCGACCAGATGCAGGCAGAGGCGGATCCGCAGGCCGCGGTGCTCGTCGCCACGACCAACTACACCGGAGCGGTGAGCTCGGGCCTGCATGTCGCACGCCGGCTGCGCCAGCAAGGCCACGGCGTGCTCGTGGTCCTCTCCAGCGTCGCCGGCGATCGGGCCCGTCGCTCGAACTACGTCTACGGCTCGACGAAGGCCGGGCTGGATGCCTTCGCGCAGGGCCTGGGCGACGCACTGCACGGCTCCGGCGCGAGCGTTCTCGTCGTGCGCCCCGGCTTCGTCCGCACGCGCATGACCACGGGCATGCCCGAGGCCCCGCTGTCGAGCGATCCGCAGGACGTCGCCGCGGTGATCGTGAAGGCGTTGCGCAAGGGCCGCGAGACCGTCTACGCGCCAGGCCCCCTGCGCTTCGTCATGGCCGGCCTGAAGTCCGTCCCGCGCCCGCTGTTCCGCAAGCTCCCGATGTAACCCCCACCAGTTGACCCAACTCCTGGGTCAACTGGACCCCGACGGGTGCTTCAGCCGGCGTGTCCCTCAGGTTGACCCCACTGGGGTCACGTAGCGAGGCAGCACGTGGCGGGGCAGTCGGCCCAGCGGCCTTCCGAGGCCTCGGCCACCAGGTCGGCGAGCATCGACACGAAGGCCGGCGTGGTGCCGGGGGTAGCGACCCTGCGCATCTCGAAGCCGCGCGCCTCGCAGGTGATGCGGGCCTCGTGGTCGAGATCCCACACCACTTCCAGGTGGTCGCTGACGAACCCGATCGGGACGATCACCACCGCGGACATGCTCGAATCGAGCGCACGGATCGCGTCATTGATGTCGGGCTCGAGCCACGGAATGTGCGGGGCACCGCTGCGCGATTGGTAGACGAGCGATGCGCTCGGAAGGCTGTCAGCGTGCAGTCGGTCGCGCGTTGCAGCGAGGACAGCGTGCATCGCCTGCCTGTGCTGCGCGACGTAGGCGCCTTCGGGCGGCCGCGCCTCGTCAGGGCCAGAGGCACCTGCCATGGACATCGGTATCGAGTGCGTGGTGAAGAAGATGGACGTTCGCTCGGGCGCATGGCCCTCGGCCGCCAGTTCGCGCAATGCCGCGCTGAGGCCGTCGGCGAAGGGCTCGACGAAGCCGGCTCGATCGAAGTACGCCGGTGCCTTGTGAGCCGTGATCGCCTGGGCGAGACCGCGCTGCCCGATCGCCGCGTCGATGTCGTCGCGGTACTGACGGCATCCGGAATAGGACGAGTACGCGCTCGTGGTCACGATGAGCGGCCGCGTGAGCCCGGCGGCCTGCAGCTCATCGATGGCGTCGCCGATGTACGGCAGCCAGTTGCGGTTGCCCCACGCGATCGGGAACGTCAGTTCGCGACGGTCGAGCTCCTGCCGCAGGGCGGCGATGAGCTGGCGGTTCTGCTCGTTGATCGGGCTGATGCCACCGAACGAGTAGTAGTGCTCGGCCACCGCCTGCAGCCGCTCGGGCGGGATGCGGCGTCCGCGCGTGACATTCTCGAGGAAGGGCAGGACGTCATCGGGGCCCTCGGGGCCGCCGAACGACACGAGCAGGACCGAGTCGATCTCACTCACGGGGCACCATCCGTCAGCGAAGGATGTCGACGACGCTGGCGGTGTCGACCCTGCGGCCGGTGTAGAACGGGATCTCCTCGCGGACGTGGCGGCGTGCGCCGGTCGTGCGCAGGTCGCGCATCATGTCGACGAGATCGTGCAGCTCGGGCGACTCGAGCGCGAGCACCCACTCGTAGTCGCCCAGGGCGAAGGCCGCGACCGTGTTCGAGCGGATCGACGGGAAGCTGCGTCCGCGCATGCCGTGCTCGACAAGCAGCTCGCGACGCTCGTCGTCGGGCAGCAGGTACCACTCGTACGACCGCACGAATGGGTACATGCACAGGTAGTCCTCGGCGGGCTTGCCCTCCATGAAGGCCGGGACATGACCGCGGTTGAACTCCGCGGGCCGGTGAAGGCCCATCGCCGAGAAGGCGAGCTCGGTGGCCTGCCCGGCCGCAGTGCGGCGGAAGTCGCGCATCGCGGCCTGGATGCCCTCGGCTGTGGGCCCGTGGAGCCAGACCATGACATCGGCGTGAGCGCGCATGCCGGACACGTCGTAGAAGCCCCGGACGACGACGTCGTCGGCTGCGATCGAGGAGACCCAGCCATCGAGCTGCCGCACGATGCCGTCAGGCGTGCCTGCCGGAGTAGCCGTGCGTGCGTACACCGCCCACATCGTGTAGCGGATGGTGTCGTTGATCTCCCGCGCGGTGGGGCGCTTGTCGTCACTCACGTGCACATCCTCTCGTATCAGCGACTATGCCTGCGATTCCGTTGCCGCCGAGGCAACTGCCCACGACGGCCAGGCCAGGCTGGCTGCCTGCGGCCTCGCGCGCCCTGCGCATCAAGTCGCTGTGCCCGGGAAGGGGATCGACCAGGCTGCCTCGCCACCACTGCACCCACGCGTCTTCGACATCGGCCGGCGTGATGCGGCAGCCGGTCAGCGTGGCGGCATCGGCGATCGCCGCCGCGATGATGGCGTCGTCGGCCATCGAGACGGGCTCCCCTGCGCGGCCGTACGACAGGCGGAGGACGTGACGGCCGGGGCCAGCGGCATCGGCGATCCACTGCCACTTCGCGGAGGCATGGGTCATGGCCTTGGCCCGCACGTCGGTGCGGTGCGGCGATACCAGGACGCCGGAGCCGACAGGTGCGCCATCGAGCTGCTCGCTGCGCACCAGCAGCGCTGCGACGGCGACGTCGCTGCCCTGCACGCTCCCCAGCGGGCCTGCGATCTCCGGCACCTCGGACAGAATCGATGCCGCAGCAGCCCCGGGCACGGCAACGCAGACGCGTTCGTCCTTCATCAGGCCATCGGCCGTGACCACGAGCCAGCGGCCGTTGGGTGTGCGCTGCACGGACGAGGCCGCGCTGCCGAGCCGCACGTCGACCCCGCGCTCGAGGAGATCGGCATGCAAGGCAGCCGCCAGCGTGGCCATGCCGCCGTGCAGCGACGCGACCGGGGAGCCAGCCGACCCCAGGCTGCCGCGCAT
>CAYFLP010000033.1:9065-14347 GCA_964344045.1 uncultured Bifidobacteriaceae bacterium | reverse complement strand
CGGCCACTAGCCTTCAGCCATGGCCGATGACCTCCTGACCGTGACCCGCACCGGGCAGCCCGTCGAGCGCGTTCTCGTGGTGATGGCCCACCCTGACGATGTCGACTTCGGGGCCGGTGGCACGGTGCGCGCATGGACCCGTGCCGGCATCGAGGTGAGCTACTGCATCATCACCAATGGCGATGCCGGCGGCTTCGACCCGGCGGTGCCGCGGTCCGAGATCCCCGCCATCCGGCAGGCCGAGCAGCGGGCGGCTGCCGCTGTGCTCGGCGTCGACGACGTCCGCTTCCTCGGCTACCGCGACGGCGAACTGACCGTGACCCACGAACTGCGCCGCGACATCTCCAGGGTGATCCGCCAGGTCCGCCCCGATCGCATGCTGATCCAGTCACCCGATCGCAACTGGGAGCGGCTGCCCGCCTCGCATCCGGACCACCTGGCCTCGGGCGAGGCAGCGATCCAGTCGATCTACCCTGACGCGCGCAACCCGTTCGCGCACACCTCACTGCTGCAGGACGAGGGGCTGGAGGCCTGGACGGTCAATGAGGCCTGGGTCATGGGAACCCCCACTCCCAATCACTATGTCGACATCACCGACGATTTCGACGCGAAGGCCGAGGCGATCCTGTCGCACGCCAGCCAGATCGAGGACGTCGCGTTCATGACCGATCGCATCCGCATGTGGATGGGCCTGCAGGCCGAGCGCGCAGGCCTTCCCGAAGGCCGCCTCGCGGAGGCCTTCATGGTCGTCTCGACGGCCTGAGGCTAGGCGTCGACGAGGACGCCGCCGAAGACGGCAACGAGGATGTTCAGCAGCGTCAGCAGGCCGATAGCAGCCCACATGCCCGTCTGCGGGCCCTGCTTGCGCTTGCCGATGAAGGCAATGATCGCGATGACGATGACAATGAGCAGCTTGATCCCGACGACCGCGTTGTTGGGCTTCTCACCTGCCAGCGCGCCGGCTGATGCGATGCCCACCATGAGCACGCCCGTGACTGCCTGAGTGAGCGCGCCGTCCCACATCCAGCGGGTGACGGTCTTCTCGGGATCGCGCACCTGGACGAGGAAAGCGCCGAGCAGCAGGGCCAGGCCGACGAAGTGGAGAACCAGAAGAAGGTCGTAGACGAACTCCATTACACACTCACTCCCACTCGATCGTGCCCGGAGGCTTTGACGTGACGTCCAACGTAACGCGATTGACCTCGCGGACCTCGTTGGTGATGCGTGTCGAGATGCGCGCGATCAGGTCATAGGGCAGCCGCGACCAGTCCGCCGTCATGGCGTCCTCGGACGACACCGGGCGCAGCACGACGGGATGGCCATAGGTGCGGCCATCGCCCTGGACGCCCACCGAGCGCACGTCGGCGAGCAGCACGACCGGGAACTGCCAGACATCGCGGTCGAGCCCCGCGGCCGTGAGTTCCTCGCGGGCGATCGCATCGGCCTCGCGCAGGATCGCAAGGCGCTCCTCGTCGACCGAGCCGATGATGCGGATGGCCAGGCCCGGCCCTGGGAAGGGATGGCGCCAGACGATCTCGGGCGGCAGGCCGAGATCGAGGCCCACCTGCCGGACCTCGTCCTTGAACAAGGTGCGCAGTGGCTCGACCAGGGTGAACTGGAGGTCGTCGGGCAGCCCGCCCACGTTGTGATGGCTCTTGATGTTCGCGGTGCCCGTGCCGCCGCCGGACTCGACGACATCGGGGTAGAGGGTCCCCTGCACGAGGAACTGGATCGACTCCCCGTGCTCGCCGGCCTCGGCGATCAGGTCGCGCTCGGCCTGCTCGAACACTCGGATGAACTCACGGCCGATGATCTTGCGCTTGGTCTCGGGGTCGCTCACGCCGGCCAGGGCGTCCAGGAAGCGCTGACGGGCATCGACCACGACCAGCCGGATGCCGGTTGCCGCGACGTAGTCGCGCTCGACCTGCTCGCGCTCGTTCTTGCGCAGGAGCCCGTGGTCGACGAAGACGCAGGTCAACTGGTCGCCGACGGCCTTGTGCACAAGGGCCGCGGCCACGGCGGAGTCGACACCGCCCGACAGCCCGCAGATCACCCTGCCCGTGCCGACCTGCTCTCGGATGCGCGCGACCTGCTCGTCGATGACATTCGTCATAGTCCAGTTCGGCGCAATGCCCGCGATGTCGTAGAGGAAGTGCTCGAGCACCTTCTGGCCGTGCTCGCTATGGAGGACCTCAGGGTGGTACTGCACGCCCGCCAGTCGACGATCAGGGCTCTCGAATGCAGCGACTGGCGCGCCGTCGCTGGATGCAGTCACGAGGAAGCCGGCGGGCGCCTCGGACACCGAGTCGCCATGGGACATCCATACGCTCAGCTCGCGCGGCAGGCCGGCGAAGAGCGCACCGGGGATCCCAACCGTGAGCGGGGTGCCGCCGAACTCGCTCAGGCCCGTGCGGGCGACCGTGCCGCCCAGCGCAGCAGCCATCGCCTGGAATCCGTAGCAGATGCCGAAGACCGGGATGCCCGTGTCGAACAGCTCGGCGTCGAGGTTCGGGGCCCCTGGCTCGTAGACACTGGACGGGCCACCGCTCAAGATCACGGCTGCGGGCTTCTTGGCTGCGATCTCGGCCGCGGTGATGGTGTGCGGAACGATCTCGGAGTAGACGCGGGCCTCGCGCACGCGGCGAGCGATGAGCTGCGCGTACTGGGCTCCGAAGTCGACGACGAGGACGGTGTCAGCGGCCGAGGTCACGTCCCGACCCTATCGACCCCGCTCCTGGCCGCGAAGGGCCAGTTGCCGCTCGCCCGGGCCACGAAACCCGGCACCGTCCAACGTCTCGCCGTGGTCAGCCGCCGGCGCCCAGGAGGAACAGCGCCCCCACGATGACCAGCTCCAGCAGCAGCCCGATCACGATGGTGACGACCAGCCAGCGCCGGGCCACCTTCGCCGCCCGAAGGAGGCCGGCGTCGTCGCCCCTCGACCTGGCCGACTCCGCCCGCAGCGCGTAGTAGACGGCCACGAGGCCCAGGGGCAAGAAGCACAGCACGCTCGCCGCGACGCAGGGCCACAGCCAGGTGCGAGCACGCGAGGGCTCGGCGGGCGTCTCCCACAAGGCGGGCTGTTCGATGGACATCACGGTCACCTTAACCGCACTTAACGCCACGGCCCTTGACGGTTACCATTCCAGGCATGGCCCTTTACACCTGCCCCAAGTGCGGTATGTCCGTCAACATGACCTGCGGCACCTGTGATGCCGCGCTGGTCGATGCGACCCTCACCAAGGACGACGGCTCGACCGTGGAGATCTCGCAGTGCCCCAATGGCCACGGCAAGATCAAGTCGCCGATGTGCTGCGGCGCAGACATGAGCTGCTCGCTCTAGACCACTCGCAGCTCCCCCGGCGCCCCTTCGGGGACGACCGGGTGCGCTGGCATGACCTGGCCTGCGGGCCGGTACGCCTGGTCTTGCGGCGCCCGCCCGTCGGGGTCGCCCTTGTTCGGCCACATGGCCATCGCGCGCTCGGCCATGGCCGTGATCGTGAGCGAGGGGTTCACGCCTAGGTTGGCCGTGATGGCTGATCCGTCGACGACATGGAGCCCGGGGTACCCGTGCACTCGCATGTAGGGGTCGATGACTCCGCTGGCCGCTGACTCGCTGATCACGCAGCCGCCCACGAAGTGGGCCGTGAGCGCCAGGCCGGAGTTCTCGACGACGCTGCCCGCCGCCCGGCCGCCCATGGCATCGGCCATGCGCCGAACGACCTCGTGCGCGATGGGGATGTAGCTGGGAGCCTTCTCCCCCGCACCGGCTCGCGAGGCCAGGCGCCAGGTTCCCCAGCGGGTACGGGCGCCCTGCACCGTGACCGAGTTGTCGACCGTCTGCATGACCAGCGCGATGATCGAGCGCTCACTCCATCCGCGAACGCCGAGCGAGCTCAGGGCAGCCCGCGGGTCGGCGATGGATGCGCGCAGCCACGACTTCCAGCGAGGCACGCCTTCCTCAGCTGGGACGAGGACGGACTGCAGCAGGCCCATCGCATTGGAGCCCCTGCCGTAGCGCACGGGCTCGACGTGGGTGTCCGGCTGGGGATAGAAGCTCGAGGTGATCGCCACGCCTTCGCTGTAGTCATCCGGCGAGGTGGTGCGCACGGCACCGAGGAGTGCCTCGGAGTTCGTGCGCGTCAGCCTTCCCAGCGAGGGCGAGAGCAGCGGCAGGCTGCCATCGTCCTTCATGCGATGCAGGAGGCGCTGGGTGCCATACGTGCCCGCGGCCACCACGACCTGGCCCGCCCGGAGGGTGCGTCGCCGGCGCGGCCAGCTGCCGCTTAGCTGCACATCGACCTCGAAGCCACCTCCGTCGCCTTCCCGGAGCCCGGTGACAGTAGCCATCGACCAGATGCGAGCGCCGGCCCGCTCGGCAAGCGCGAGGTAGTTCTTGGGCAGGGTGTTCTTCGCGTTGTGCCGGCACCCCGTCATGCACTCCCCGCACTGCGTGCAGCCCGTGCGTGCGGGCCCCACGCCGCCGAAGAACGGGTCCGGCCGGGTGATGCCAGGCCCATCGCCGAAGTAGACGCCGACCGGCGTGAGCCGGAAGGTGTGACCCACCCCCATGTCATCAGCCACGCGCTGCATCACGTAGTCGCTGGGCGACATGCCGGGCACGTCCGCGATGCCGAGCATGCGGCCTGCGAGGTCGTAGTAGGGCGCCAGCTCTGCCGCCCAGTCGGTGATGGCACTCCACTGCGGGTCGTCGAAGAACTGCTGGCCCGGCACGTAGAGCGTGTTCGCGTAGACGAGCGATCCGCCGCCGACGCCCGCACCGGCAAGGACGACCACGTCGTCGAGCACGTGGATGCGCTGGATGCCCGTGCAGCCCAGCCACGGCGCCCACAGGAAGTCCTTCAGCCGCCAGGAAGTCTTCGCGAAGTCGGCGTCCGCGAAGCGCCTGCCGGCCTCGAGAACGAGAACGGAATATCCCTTCTCCGCAAGGCGCAGCGCGGCAACGGAGCCGCCGAAGCCCGAGCCGATGATCGCTACGTCAACATCGAGCGCCACGTCCACTACTTGACCCCGAGACGCTTCATCGCTGCTATGCCACCTACCAGCGCCTGCCCCCATCGCTCATCGCTCCACCCGCGCGGAGCCCCGAATCCCAGGTAGCGCTGGGTCGCGATCGACTGGGCCTGCGTGTACTTGAGCAGGCCTTCGTCTCCGTGGCGGCGTCCCAGGCCCGACATGCCCATCCCGCCCATGGGTGCGCGTACGCTCCCCCAGGCCGCGGCATATCCCTCGTTGACATTGACCGTGCCGGCACGCAACTGGCG
>CAYFLP010000033.1:1683-8965 GCA_964344045.1 uncultured Bifidobacteriaceae bacterium | reverse complement strand
CCGGCATTGGCGAAGCTCGCGCGTGCCGCGATGCCTGCTGCGCGCGGGATGTCAGCGTCGGCCAGCACGATCATGGCGTTCTTTCCACCGAGTTCCATGGAGCACGGTGTCAGTTGCTCACCGCACCTGGCCGCGACGATGCGCCCCACCCGCGTCGAGCCAGTGAACATGACATAGTCCGCCTCGTCGATCACCTGGGGGCCTAGAGCCTCGCCCGAGCCCACCACGACCTGAATGAGATCGGCAGGCACGCCTGCCTCGATGAATCGGTCACGTACCCATAGCGCCGTCAGCGTGGTCTTCTCATCCGGCTTGAGCACGACGGCATTACCGGCGAGCAACGCCGGGATCGAGTCGCTTGCCGTCAGGGTGAGCGGATAGTTCCACGGCGCGATGACGCAGACGACTCCCCAGGGGATGTGCCTGACCTCGACCCCGACCAGGCCCGGGATAGCACCGCGCACGCGCCGGGAGGCAAGCAGCCGACGGGCATCGCGTGCGTAGTGGCGCGCGTTGATGAGCACGTCCAGCACTTCTTCCAGCGCATCCCTGCGAGCCTTGCCTGCCTCCAGCTGGAGGAGGTCGAGGATCTCCTCGCGCCGACGCAGCACGATGTCGTGGAAGCGAAGGATGGCTGCCGATCGCTCGCGGATGCCGGTGAGCGCCCAGGCGCGCTGCGCGCTGCGCGCGGAGGCGAAGGCCTCGGCGACATCCGCGCGTTCGGACTCCGCGAGGGTCGCGATGACCTCGCCCGTGAACGGAGCCCGGACTTCGATCACCCGGTGACGACCATCTCCACGCGCTGGAACTCCTTGAGGTCGCTGTAGCCCGTGGTGGCCATCGCCTTGCGCAGCGCGCCGACGATGTTCATCGAGCCGTCCGACGTGCGCGAGGGCCCGTGGAGCACCTCAGCGAGCGTGCCGACCGTCGACAGCTGCTTG
Organism: uncultured Bifidobacteriaceae bacterium; assembly: GCA_964344045.1. GTDB lineage: Bacteria > Actinomycetota > Actinomycetes > S36-B12 > S36-B12 > UBA10649. Next base: position 8,024 of record CAYFLP010000033.1, on the reverse strand, counting down.
CGCTCGCCCCGCGGCAGGTGCGCATGCCAGGCCTCCGGGCCCCAGTGCGAGCCGTGGCCGGGAGCATCGGTCGCGCGGGCGAGGTTGCTGCCCAGCATGGCCGCGTCCGCACCGCAGGCGAAGGCCTTGACGAGGTCTCCGCTGCGGCCCATCGAGCCGTCGGCGATGACATGGACGTAGCGGCCGCCTGACTCGTCGAGGTAGTCGCGCCGGGCAGCGGCAACGTCAGCGACAGCCGACGCCATCGGCACGCGCACGCCGAGGACATCGGAACTGGTATGGGACGCTCCCCCGCCGAAGCCGACGAGGACCCCGGCAGCGCCCGTGCGCATGAGGTGGAGGGCCGCCTGGTAGGTCGCGCACCCGCCCACGATCACGGGCACATCGAGCTCGTGGATGAACTGCTTCAGGTTCAGCGGGCTGTCCTCGCCCGACACGTGCTCGGCCGAGACAGTGGTGCCCCGGATCACGACGATGTCAGCGCCGGAGGCGGCCGCCAGGGGCGCGAGGTCGGCGGTGCCCTGCGGCGACACGCCAGCGGCGACGACGATGCCCTGGTCCTTCATCGCCGTGATGCGGTCGCGGACCAGATCAGGGTTGACCGGCTGCAGCGCGTAGAGCTCCTGCAGTCGGGCCGTCACGTCCGGGCCGTCGAGCCTGGCTATCTGCTCGAGGATCGGCGCGGGATCGTCGTAACGGCCCCACAGGCCCTCGATGTTCAAGACGGCGAGCGCGCCGAGGCCCGCCAGGGTCGCGGCCGTGGCGGGCGAGACGACGGAGTCCATCGGTGCCGCGAGGATCGGCGTGTCGAAGCGGTAGGCGTCGATGGTCCAGGCGGTCGAGACGCTCTGCGGGTCGCGCGTGCGACGGCTGGGCGCGATGGCGACCTCGTCGAACGAATAGGCCCGGCGCGCGCGCTTGGTGCCGCCGATCTGGATGTCAGTCATGTCATTACCGCCCTGAGTAGTTCGGCGCTTCGATGGTCATCGTGACGTCGTGCGGATGGCTCTCGCGAAGCCCGGCCGAGGTGATGCGCACGAACGAGCCCTTCGCGTGCAGCTCGTCGATCGTGGAGGCACCCGAGTAGCCCATCGACGCGCGCAGGCCGCCGACCAACTGGTGAGCGACAGCGGACAGCGGTCCGCGGTAGGCAACCATGCCCTCGATGCCCTCGGGCACCAGCTTGTCGTCGCTGAGCACGTCGTCCTGGAAGTAGCGGTCCTTGCTGTAGGACTTGGCCTGTCCACGGGACTGCATCGCTCCCAGCGAGCCCATGCCGCGGTAGGACTTGAACTGCTTGCCGTTGACGAAGACGATCTCGCCGGGTGCCTCGTCGGTGCCGGCGAGCAACGATCCCAGCATGACCGTGTCGGCACCTGCGACCAGGGCCTTGGCAATGTCGCCCGAATACTGCACTCCGCCATCGGCGATGACCGGGACCCCGGCCGGCCCGGCGGCCAGCCATGCCTCGTAGATCGCCGAGATCTGCGGCACGCCCACGCCCGCGACCACGCGGGTGGTGCAGATCGACCCCGGCCCGACGCCGACCTTGATGCCGTCGGCACCCGCGTCGACGAGTGCCTTGGCGGCGGTACGCGTGGCGATATTGCCACCGACGATGTCGATGGAGGTCTGACGCTTCAAGAGCGCGACCATCTCGACCACTGCCCGCGAGTGACCGTGCGCGGTATCGACGATGAGGAAGTCCACGCCGGCGTCGATCAGCGTGCGCGCGCGCTTCTCGGCATCGTCGCCGACGCCGACGGCGGCACCGACGACGAGGCGGCCCTTGGCGTCCTTCGTCGCGTGCGGGTACTTGTCGGTCTTCAGGAAGTCCTTGACGGTGAACAGGCCCTGGAGGATCCCGGCTGCGTCGATGAGCGGCAGCTTCTCGACCTTGTGCCGGGCGAGGAGCGCCAGTGCGTCGTCCGGGGCAATGCCCACGGGAGCCGTGACCAGGGGCATCTTGGTCATGACCTCGTGCACCGGGCGGCTCATGTCGTTCTCGAACCGCATGTCGCGGTTCGTGACGATGCCGAGGAGCTTGCCGTCCGCATCCACGACCGGAACCCCCGAGATGCGGTATCGGCCGCACATGCGGTCGACGTCGGCGAGGCTGTCGTCGGGCGAGCAGGTGACCGGGTGATTGACCATGCCGGCCTCGGAGCGCTTGACCATGTCGACCTGGATCGCCTGCTCCTCGATCGGCAGGTTGCGATGCAGCACGCCCACACCGCCCTGGCGCGCCATCGAGATGGCCATGCGCGCCTCGGTGACGGTGTCCATGGCGCTGGAGACCAGCGGCATCTGCACCGAGATGTTGCGCGTCACGCGGGAGGCGGTGTTGACCTCGGACGGCACCACGTCGGATTCCGCCGGTACCAGGAGGACGTCGTCGAACGTCAGGCCCAGGTAGCCGAACTTGGCCGGAACGCCGTCGAAGGAGAGATCATCGGACAGCGGACCAGGCATGGGGCAACTCCGTCAGGGGCGTCGTGGACAGGCTCAGGTGCAGTGCGTTCGTGCTCGTTGCCCCAAGGCTACCGACTCAGCACGGGCCTGCCGCAGGCCTGGGTCGGGCGCTGTCAGGCGCGGGGCACTCGCACGGCAACGGTCGCCGTCCCGTGCGCGGGGGCTCCCACGACAGCCATCGTGTACCTGCCCGTGGCCAGGCGCCGAGACCGGAAGGTGACCGTTCCGCTCTCGGAAACAAGGCCCGTGGCGACCGTCGCACCCCGTCGCGTCAGCACGACCCGCTCACCGGCGAAGGCGACGGGCACGCGGGTGCGGACAGTGACGACCCCCGTCGGGCTGACCCGCACGGCAGGCCGTGCCTGGACAGCGAGCGGCTGGCCTGCCGCGTTGGCAGATGTCGTGGCAATGACCGTCGCCGAGGGGCTGGACACTGCTGGCTCGACAACTGCGGCTGCAGCGGCATTGCTCGTGTAGACGTAGCCGCCGGGGGCGAAGGCCCGCCCGCGCGCGGGAGTCAGCACGACTGCCACGTCAGCGGATCCGACGGCATCGCCGGCGGGGATCACGGCCTCGACATGCGCGTCGTTCACGACGGTGAAGGACGCGGGCTTGCCCCCGATCGTCACGCTCGTCGCGCCGGTGAAGCCGAAGCCGATGATGGCAACGGTGTTGCCGCCTGCGAGGGGGCCGCTCGCCGGCCGCAGCTCAGTGATCGCCTGCAGGGATCCCCCGCTGCTGGAGCCACCCGCTGGCGAACTGCTCGATGCGCTGCTCGACGAGCCGCCCGAAGACCCTCCCGACGAGCCCCCCGACGAACCGTTGCTCGGCGGATCCGCGGTGATCACGAAGCTGACGTCGACGAATGCCGCCTGGTAGCTGGCCGTCTGCGGAACGGACGCCCGCACCACGCACGTGCCTGCAGACGTGAAGGTCAGGAGTGCTGACACCGCATCGACTGCGCAGCCCGTCGCGCCCGCACTCGACACGGCATATGCGATGGTGCCGTCACCCGTGGTGCTCGCCAGGGTGCCGGGCGTCAACGGCGAGGCCGACAGGTATGCGGTCGTGTTGAACGGCGACCAGGTCACCGAGCGCGCGATGCGGTCGGAGGTGATGGTGAAGGACACGCTCGTCGATGCGGCCGCATAGGTCGCCGTCTGCGGCACCGCTGCCTGCACGACGCAGGTGCCGGCGGCGGAGAAGGCGAGGACTGCTGTCGTCGCGTTCACCGAGCAGCCCGTCGCGCCCGCACTGGTCACCGAGTAGCCGAGGGTTCCGTCTCCCGAGGTGCTCGCAAGCGCATTCGGGGTAAGGGACGACGCGGAGTAGACGACGGACGTGTTCGTCGGCGCCCAGGCGACCGTCCGGGTTGCCCGGTTGACCGTGAAGGTGACGTCGGCCGTCGCCGCCGTGAAGCCCTCGGTCTGGGCCGCGGTGGCCCGCACCACGCAGGTGCCTGCAGCCGTGAAGGAGACGACCACGGGCGGACTCGACACGCCGCAGCCCGTCGTTCCCGCCGAGTTCACCGCATAGGTGATGGCCCCATTGCCCGTCGTGGATGCCGTCGCGTCGGGAGTCACGGAGCCGGCAGTGGCCAGTACGGTCGTGTTGCTGGGCGACCAGGTCACGGACTGCACGAAGCGACGTGCATAGAGCAGGAGATTGGGACTCCCCGTGCCCGGATCCGTCACCACGCCTGAGGTTGCCGACGAGGTCATTGCCGTTGAGACCTGCGCTGGGGTCGCCGTGGGGTTGAGGCCGCGGTAGACAGCGACGGCGCCCGCGACGATGGGCGATGCCATCGACGTGCCTGACTCGCTCGCGGTCGCCGTATTCGAGGTGTACCAGTCCGAGGTGACGTTGGATCCCGGGGCGAAGATGTCGAGGGAGGCGCCGAAATTCGAGTACGAGGCGCGCGCATCGGTGCTGGTGGTCGCGCCCACGGTGATGGCACTGGGCGCACGTGCCGGGCTGTAGCCAGAGGCGTCCGCATTGCTGTTGCCGGCCGCCACCACGACAGAGATGCCGGCCGAGACGGCATTGGCCACTGCAGAGTCCAAGGGCGAGTAAGCATTCGCGCCCAGGCTCATGTTGATCACGGCCTGCGTGCCGGGGTAGTACGTCGAGTGATGGGAGACGACCCAGTCGAGGCCTTCGATCAGGTCTGACACATATCCGGTTCCGTCGCAGCCCATCACGCGAACGCCGACGATCGTCGCCGACTTGGCCACGCCGTAGGTCGTGCCGGCCGCGGTACCCGCCACATGCGTGCCATGGCCATTGCAGTCCTGCGGCGTCGTGTCGGACGGGGAGTCCACGGTGTCGTATTGGTACGCGCCGATGCGCCCGGTGAAGTCCGTGTGGGTGTTGTTCGCCGTGCCGTTGTAGACGCCCGTGTCCAGGACGTAGACGACGGTGCCCGAACCCGTGCCGGCAGGCGTGAAGGTGGTGTCGAGCGGAAGGGCAGCCTGGTCGATGCGATCGAGGTTCCACGGTGCGCTGCCCTGCGTGGTGTCGATGTGCACGATGGCATCCGGCAGCACGGAGACGACGCCCGGCTGCGCGGCAAGTGCGCGGGCATCCGACCCGGTCATCTCGGCAGCGAAGCCATCCAGTGCGGCGCCGTACGAGTCGGTGACGTCGGCCCCGATGTCCTGGGCTTCGCCGATGGCAGCGGTCGTGGCGGAGTCGCTGACGGTAGTGACGATGTAGGTCTCGACGGGCTCATCGGCACCTGCGGTCGCAGCGGGGGCGACGACGGCACCGGCAGCAACGGCTGCAGTGCAGGCCAGGCCTGCCAGCAATCGCCTCATCTGCCCCATCCGTCCTTCTCACTCCCCTGGCGTCCGACGTATCAAGGATCGCCTGCGTTTCAGCGCACGGCAACACTGGGGTATCGGCTCGCCTGGACCGACGATTCCACGGCCTGCCCGGACACGCCGGAGGGGGCCAGGCATCGCCTGGCCCCCTCCGGGTGGTGCGTGAGCTAGTGGCTGTGGCCGTGGTGGCCGTGGCCGTGGCCGTGAGCGGCCTCGGGCTCCTCTTCCTTCTTCTCGACCACCAGTGCCTCGGTGGTCAGGAGCATGGCCGCGATGGAGGCGGCGTTCTGCAGTGCCGAGCGGGTCACCTTGACCGGGTCGATGACACCGGCTGCGACGAGGTCGACGTACTCGCCCGTGGCAGCGTTGAAGCCCTGGCCCGAGGGCAGGTCAGCGACCTTCGACACGACGACATAGCCCTGCTCGCCGGCGTTCTCGGCGATCCAGCGAAGCGGCTCGACGGCCGAGCGCTGGACGATTCCGACGCCGGTCGCCTGGTCACCCTCGAGGCCGAGGTTGCCGTCGAGCACCTTGACGGCCTGGACGATGGCCGCGCCGCCGCCGGCGACGATGCCCTCCTCGATGGCTGCACGAGTAGCGGAGACGGCGTCCTCGACGCGGTGCTTCTTCTCCTTGAGCTCAACTTCGGTGTGGCCGCCGACCTTGATGACGACGACGCCGCCGGTGAGCTTGGCAAGGCGCTCCTGAAGCTTCTCCTTGTCCCAGTCGCTGTCGGTGCGCTCGATCTCGGCACGAATCTGCGCGATACGCGCCTCGACATCCGCGTGGTTGCCGCCGCCGTCGACGATGGTGGTGTTGTCCTTGGTGACGACAACGCGACGCGCGCTGCCGAGCACCTCGACGCCGACCTGGTCGAGCTTGAGGCCGACCTCGGGAGCGACGACCTGGGCGCCGGTGAGGATCGCCAGGTCCTGCAGGATCGCCTTGCGGCGGTCGCCGAAGGCAGGTGCCTTCACTGCGCAGGAGGAGAACGTGCCGCGGATGCGGTTGACGACCAGGGTCGACAGGGCCTCGCCCTCGACGTCC
>CAYFLP010000033.1:0-1673 GCA_964344045.1 uncultured Bifidobacteriaceae bacterium | reverse complement strand
GAGCGAAGTCGTGCTCGACTCCTCGACCGAGATGACGCCGTCCTTGCCGACCTTGTCGAAGGCCTCGGCGATCAGGTTGCCGATCTCGCGGTCCTGCGAGGAGATGGTCGCGACATCGGCGATCTCAGCCTTGTCGCCGACCTCGCGCGCATCGGCGAGGAGCTGATCGGAGACTGCAGCGACTGCCTTCTCGATGCCGCGCTTGATGTCGAGCGGCGATGCCCCTGCGGCGACCTGCTTGAGGCCTTCGCGCACCATGGCCTGCGCCAGGACGGTGGCAGTGGTGGTGCCGTCGCCTGCGATGTCGTTGGTCTTGGTCGCGACCTCCTTGGCGAGCTGGGCACCGAGGTTCTCGTACGGATCCTCGAGCTCGATCTCGCGGGCGATGGTCACGCCGTCGTTGGTGATGGTGGGCGCGCCCCACTTCTTGTCGATGACGACATTGCGGCCCTTGGGGCCGATGGTGACGCGAACGGCATCAGCGAGGGCATTGACGCCACGCTCGAGTGCGCGGCGGGCGTCCTCGTCGAATTCCAGGATCTTGGCCATTGCTTCTCTCTACTGGTCTCTAGAACAGGCTGGTGTGCGAACGAACGAGCGCCCCGGCCCCGTCAACCGGTGGCCGGGGCGCTGTTCGGAAGCAGGCTTACTTCTCGACGATCGCGAGGACGTCGCGAGCCGACAGCAGGAGGTACTCCTGGCCGTCGTACTTGACCTCGGTGCCGCCGTACTTGCTGTAGATGACGACGTCGCCGACCTTGATGTCGAGCGGGATGCGCTTGGCGCCGTCCTCGTCGAAGCGGCCCGGGCCAACGGCCAGGACCTTGCCCTCCTGGGGCTTCTCCTTGGCAGTGTCCGGGATGACCAGGCCGGAGGCAGTGGTCTGCTCGGCTTCGAGGGTCTGGACCAGGATGCGGTCCTCAAGCGGCTTGATGGTGACCGACACGGATGTCGTCCTTTCGGGTCAGCTTTCTGGTCTGGCTTGCGCGTGATGCGCGTTAGCAGTCCCCGGTGGGGAGTGCCAGAAAGAAGGCTAACCTGCCGTTAGCACTCCGTCAAGTTGAGTGCCAGCCAAGGGGGCGGGGGCGGCCCATGCAGCAGACTGTGGCCGTGGACGCTGGGCAGTTGACGGACAGTGGGGAGTGGCTGGTCAGCCCCGCGGGCCAGCGAGCCCTGGCGATGGCCGCAGCCCTGCCCGACTCCCTGGCCGGCCTCAGTGCCTTGCGCGAGGCAGGCCTGGCACCCGAGCATGCGAGTGCCGCCATGACCCAGGCAGCGCTGCGCCGCGAGGCAGCCGCGAAGTACGGGCTCACGGGCGCATGGCTCCTCACGCGCGATGGCCTCGAGCAGGCCACCCGCCCCGAGGTCGCCGCCCAACGCGCCGGATGGCTTCGGCAGGCCGGAGTCGAATGCGTCATCGACGCGACTGCCGGACTCGGCTTCGACGCGCATGCGTTCGTCGAGGCAGGGCTATCGGTGATTGCCATCGAACGCGATCCGGGCACGGCCGCGCTGCTCGCCCACAACGTGCCAGGAGCCCGGGTGATCGTCGGGGACGCGGTCGACATCGTGCCGGACATCGACCTGGCCAGTGCGGCGGTGTTCGTGGACCCTGCTCGCCGTGATCACCGCAGGTCAGCGGACGGTTCGCGCGCACACCCCGAGCGTGATCC
>CAYFLP010000032.1:0-14489 GCA_964344045.1 uncultured Bifidobacteriaceae bacterium | reverse complement strand
TCCCTCTTTGCTACACGGCTGCGTGGGCCGCCTCGAGGTCGGCGACGACGAGCCTGCCCATCTGGAGCATCGCCGTCTGGACGGCCTGCGCCTTGGCAGGGTCGGGATCCGACATCAGCTCATGGAGCCGGTTGGGCACGACCTGCCAGGTGATGCCGAAGCGGTCGGTGAGCCAGCCGCACTGGCTGTACTGGCCGCCATCGCCCAGCCGCTCCCAGTAGTAGTCGACCTCTGCCTGGTCGGCGCACGCGATGACGAAGGAGATCGCGCCCGTGAGTTCGAAGACCGGGCCGCCGCTGATGGCGGTGAAGGGCATGCCATCGAGTTCGAAGGACACGATCGGCACTTCGGGAACCGGGCCGTGGCCCTGCGGGTCGAGCACGCCCTCGGTGGTGATGCGCGAGTTCGGGAAGACGCTCACGTAGTAGGCGGCGGCCTCGGCTGCACCGCTCTGGAACCACAGGAAAGTCGAGAGCCTGCTCATGTGCGCCACTTCCTCGTCCAGTCGGCCCGGGCTCATCCGCGAAGCCCAGTCTGCACCTACCGCGAACGTACCGGTGCCCGCGTCATCGTGCGCGCAGCACGCGCACCGAGGCCTCGCCCGCCATCGCCTCGATCCTGTCACCGGGCTCCAGCGGCACTGCGGGCGTGATGCCTCCGGTGATGACGACATCCTTCGGCCTGAGCCCCAGGCCACGCTCGGCGAGCTGCCCGACCAGCCAGTGCAGGGCCACGGCGGGATCTCCCATCGCTGCCGAGCCGTGGCCGCGGCCCACCAGCTCGCCATTGCGCCGCAATTCGACCGGCAGCTCGGGAAGCCATCCGCGGGCGCCGGCCAACGCGGGGCCAAGCACGACGAAGGCTGCCGAGGATCCGTCAGCCGTGTTCAGCGACCAGTCGAAGCGGTAGTCGGCCCAGACCGAGTCGACGACTTCGAGAGCGATCCTCCACTCGGCAACGCACGATCGCACCGTGGCGACATCCGCGCCCGCCGGCACCGGCCGGGCGATGACCGCAGCGATCTCCGGCTCCGCCTTGGGCTGCGTGATGCCCTGCCGCAGGGTGGCCCCGGCCGGCAGGATCATGGCGCGTGCGAGCGGCCCGAAGTTCGGCTCGGCTATGCCCATCTGCTCGCGCATGGCCTGCGAGGTGTAGCCGAGCTTCCAGCCGCCCACTCCCCCTCCTGCTGCCAGCCGGGACGCGAGCACCTCTGCCTGGATCGCGTAGGCCTCCGCAGGGGTGAGCCCGTGATCTGCAGGCGCAGCGAGCACGCGGCCGTCCGCACGGGCGTCGACGATCTGCTGGGCCAAGCCGGCAGCGAAGGGACGCACCCCGCGATTGTGGCACCCGCCGGGCAGGGAGTAGGAAGTGCACATGACGATTCAGGTGTACGGCGCCCAATGGTGCGGTGACTGCAGGCGCACCAAGGCCCAGCTCGAAGGCCTCGGCGTCGCGTTCGACTACCTCGAAGTCGACAAGGACGATGCCCTGCGCGACAAGGCGATAGAGATCAGCGGGAAGCAGTCGATACCCGTCGTCGTACTGCCCGACGGCACCTACATGGTCGAGCCGTCCAACCCCGATCTCGAACGACGACTGCAGGAGCTCGGCGTCATCGGCTGACCCGCACGGGCATCCCCGGCGCTATCGTGTGGCGATGTCGATGAGGAAGAAGGTCGTCGCGCTTTTCGCCTTCATCATCATCTCCCTGCTGCCGGCCGGCATCCTCGCGCTGACCGGCCACGGCGCGGCGAGCGGCGTGTGGGGACTCGCTGGGATCTCCGGGCTCATCGCCAGCGTCACGTTCACCTGGCGCTGGATCGTCATCGCCGCGGGGGGCATGGCCGTCGCCTCGTTCGCAGCAGTGGCCTCGTCGCACAACCCGTGGCTCGCCGGGCTCGTCATGTTCGCCGTAGCGCTGGCGACGAGCCTCACCGCGCGCAAGGGCCTGAGCAACTCGCTGTCCATGATCCCCATCAGCATCGGGTTCTTCCTCGCCCAGCCGCCCGAGCTGGCCGACCCGGCCGACGGGCTCACCAGCGCGCTGCTCACCGGGCTGGTCGCACTGGTGGCGTTCATGTGGTGCGGCGGCCTGGTCCACATTGCCACGCACCACCTGTCGCTCAAGGCGAAGCCCGAGGTGTCTCTGACGCGGTCGGTGTCTTTCGCACTCATCGTGGCGTTGGAGGTGGGCATCGAGGCGTGGTGCGTGTCCCGGTTCGGGTTGAACCACGCCGGCGCGTGGCTGATGCTCACCACGGTTGTCATCCTCCAGCCCACGCTCAGCGAGAGCTGGAAGAAGGGCATCCACCGCGCCATCGGCACCGTGATCGGGGTCGCAGCCGCACTCGTCGTGTCGTACGTGATCCCCTGGACCTCCGTGCTCGTCCTCATCGGCATCGCCTGCATCTTCCTCGCAGTGATGTTCCGCACCGCATGGAACGGCCCCTACTGGCGCTACGTGGCAGCGCTGACTCCGGCCATCGTGCTGCTGGAGGGCGTCGGCACGTCCGTCGCGGGCACCGCCCTCGACCGGCTCGTCGCGACGCTCATCGGAGCCACCGCGGCCATGCTCACCATCGCCGCCCTGTACCCCCTGGTCCGCCGCAGCCAGGCCAAGCACCCGCCGGCCGCCGCCTAGGCTGTCCGCATGAGCCAGCGCGTGTACACCGGGCCGCGGTCCGACCGCGGCGGCGGGCCCACCGGCTGGCTTGTCTACGTTCCCTGGGGCCTGGCGGCACTGACCGTGCTCGGCCAGGTCAGCTGGATCCTGGCGGGCGGAGCCTGGCGGACGGCACTGACCATCCTCACCGTCATCACGTTCTTCCTCGCCAGTGCGACGCACGCCTATGCCACCAAGGGCGCCGGCTGGACTGCGGGCTTCTTCGCGATCACCTTGTCGTTCGGCTGGCTGATCGAGGTGCTCGGCCTCGTGACGAAATTCCCGTTCGGCTACTACCACTATGAGGATTCGCTCGGCTGGGCCATCGCCGGCGTTCCGCTGCTCATCCCCCTGGCCTGGTCGATGATGGCCTACCCGGTGCTGCTGGCAGCGCAGCGCATGGCGACGACCATGCTCGGGACAGCGGTCTTCGGCGGCTGGCTCCTCGCATCGTGGGACCTGTTCCTCGACCCGCAGATGGTCACGGAGCACTACTGGACGTGGGATCAGGTCGGCTGGTCGCTGCCCGGCATCCCCGGGATCCCGCTGCAGAACTTCCTCGGATGGCTGCTCGCCGCCGCGGTGCTCATGGCCGTGCTGAACCTCCTGCCGCGCAAGCCCGGCTCGCAGGCGCTGCCCACCGCGATGCTCGCCTGGGTCTTCGTCTCGAACGTGCTCGCGAACCTGCTGTTCCTGCATCGCCCGGGGGTCGCGATCTGGGGCGGCGTCTGCATGGGCATCGCGGTCGTCCCCTGGCTGTGGCGGCTGTGGAGCCAGCCGCAGTGGTGAGGGTCGGGCGGCTGGCCGTCTCGCTGGCGACAATCGCCTCCGTGGCGCTCGCTGCGCACACTGCGTGGAACCTGCGCCAGGTGAGGCGCCCGCGCACCGACTCCCCCGCCGTGGCCGAGCGCGTCGACATCTTGATACCCGCGCGGGACGAGGAGGCTCATCTCGCGACGACCCTGGCCTGCGCGCGCGAGCAGTCGGGAGTCGATCGGCTGGGAATCCTCGTGCTCGACGACGACTCATCGGACGCGACAGGCGCCATCGCCGAGTCGGCGGCTGCGCGCGATGCTCGAGTGGTGGCCTTGCGCGGCACGCAGTCCCCGCCGGCTGGCTGGATAGGAAAGCCCTGGGCCTGCATGAGGCTCGCGCAGGCGAGCAAGGCTGACGTGCTCGTGTTCGTCGATGCCGACGTCGTGCTCGAGCCGCATGCGGTGCGAGCGCTTGTCGACCTGCTGCGCGGCAACGCACTCGACATGGTCGCGCCCTACCCGCGCCAGGTGGCCGGTTCTCCCCTCGAGCGGCTCGTGCAGCCGCTCGTCACCTGGGCCTGGTCGGCGACCGTCCCCGTGCGAGCAGCCGAGCGGTCCACGCGCACCTCCCTGGCTGCCGCCAACGGACAGCTGCTCGCGGTCGATGCCCGGGCGTACCGCGAGGTCGGCGGCCACGCGGCTGTCGCCGGCGAGGTCATCGAGGACGTCGCCTTGATGCGCGCGTTCAAGCGCAATGGCTTCGCGTGCGCGACCGTCGACGGATCCGACCTGGCCGCCTGCCGCATGTACGACTCTGCCAGCGCACTCGCGGACGGCTATGCGAAATCCCTGTGGTCTGCCTTCGGCAGCCCGGCCGGAAGCGCTGCGGCCTGTGCCGGGCTCGCGTTCGTGTACGTGCTGCCCGCGCTCGCCGCCGCCGGCGCGCGACGTGCCGACACTCGCGCCATCGGGGTAATCGGGTATGCAGCGGCGGTGGCAAGCCGCGCGATGGTCTCGCGACGGACGGGCGAACGCACCTGGCCTGATTCCCTGGCGCATCCGGCCTCGATCACCGCCTTCATCGCGCTGACGGGGCTCTCCTGGCGCCGGCACCTGCGGGGTGCCACGCAGTGGAAGGGCCGTGCCGTCGTTGCCGCACCGCACGGCACGGCGCCGCGACCGTAGGCTGGCAGCATGGCGCGGATCGCGGTGATCGGAGCGGGTGCAGCGGGGCTCGCCGTAGCGATCAGGCTCGCGGCCGCGCGCCATGAGGTCACCGTCTACGAGCAGGGCCCAGCGGCCGGCGGCAAGCTGGCCACGTACCGACGAGATGGCTTCGCGTTCGACACCGGCCCCAGCCTGCTGACCCTGCCCGCCGTCTATCGCGACCTGTTCCTCAACACCGGCGCAGCCCTCGAGGACTGCGTCGACCTGCAGGCCGTGGAACCGGCATTCAGCTACCGCTTCGCGGACGGCACTGGCGTCGTCGTGCCAGGCGTGGGCGTCACGCGAGCAGCGCAGGCCTTCGCCGAGGCATTCGGGGGCTCGGCGGGCGACGACTGGACCCGGCTGATGGAGCGGGCCGCGCGCATGTGGCAGCTCACCCGCGAGCCCTTCATCGAATCGCCGCTGCGCGGCTGGCGGACCTTGCTGTCGCTCGCATCGAGCCTGTCCGACGTGCGCACGGTCGCGCCGAGAACGTCCCTGCGCTCGCTGGGCCAGCAGTACCTGGCCGACCCTCGGCTGCGCCAGGTACTGGACCGCTATGCCACCTACACCGGATCCGATCCGCGACGGGCCCCCGCGGTGCTGGCGACCGTGCCGTACGTCGAGCAGGCATTCGGCGCCTGGCACCTCGGCGGCGGCCTCGGCACGCTGGCCGATGCCATGGTCGCCCGGTGCCAGCAGCTCGGCGTCGACATCCGCCTGGACTGCGACGTCACGGGCATCGCACTTGCCGATGGCCGCGCGTGCGGAGTCGAGCTCGTCGATGGCTCTGTCGCGCCCGCCGACGTGGTCGTCGCCAATGCGGACGCCTCGCAGGTCTACGGAGGCCTCATCGACAACGAGGCAGCCCGGGCCGCCGCCCGCGACCTGCGCAAGTCGACGCCATCCCTCGCCGGATTCGTCCTGCTGCTTGCCGTGCGTGGCACCACGTCAGGCATCGCGCATCACAACGTGTGGTTCCCGTCCGACTACGACGCCGAGTTCGACGACATCTTCGGAGCACGTCCTCGCCCCGTGCGCGACCCGGCCATCTACGCATGCGTCCCGGCCGACGCCGGCATGCGGCCCGACGACTCCAGCGAGTCGTGGTTCGTCCTCGTCAACGCACCCCGGCACAGCGATGGCGGGCAGCAGCCCGGGACGGTCGACTGGAAGGCCCCTGGCCTCGCAGACACCTATGCCACGCACGTGCTCGACCTCCTGGCCGCGCGGGGCACCGACCTCCGCGATCGCATCATCTGGAAGGAGACCCGCACGCCCGCAGACCTCGAGGCCAGCGTGCGGGCACCGGGCGGTGCCATCTACGGAACGTCGAGCAATGGCGCACGGGCCGCTTTCCAACGGCCGGCGAATGCCTCGCCCGTGCCGGGCCTGTACCTCGTGGGCGGCTCAGCCCACCCCGGCGGCGGCCTGCCACTGGTCGGCATCAGCGCGAATATCGTGGCCGACCTGATCGGCCGGTGACCTAGCCCAGGCCAAGTGCCTGGTACACGTCGATGGTCGCCCGCGACCGGTTCAGCGTGTAGAAGTGCAGGCCGGGAGCTCCCGCCGCCAGAAGCTCCTCGCACATCTCGGCGGCAACCTCGACGCCCAGCGCCTCGACGGCAGCATCGTCACCGGCTATCGCGTGGAAGCGCTCGGCGAGGGCACTCGGGAACTTGGCCCCGGACAATGCCGCGAACCGCTCGATCTGCGCGACATTCGTGACGGGCATGATGCCGGGGACGATCGGCATCGTGCACCCATGCGCCGAGGCTCGCTCGAGCAGGCGCTCGTAGTCGGCCGCCTGGAAGAACAGCTGCGTGATCGCGAAGTCGGCGCCGGCCTGCTGCTTGCGGGCAAGGATGCCTGCGTCGAAGTCCAGGCTGGGCGACTCGGGATGGCCCTCGGGGAAGGCCGCCACGCCCACGCTGAAGTCGCCCGAGGAGCGGATCAGCTCGACAAGCTCGTCGGCATGGTCGAGTCCGCCCGGGTGCGGGGTCCAGGGGGTGTCGAGGCCAGTGGGCGGATCCCCGCGCAGGGCAAGGATCGTGCGCACGCCATGCGCTGCGTACTGGCCGACAACGTCGCGCAGCTCGTCGCGGCTGGCGCCGACGCAGGTGAGATGCGCGACGGGCCGGATCTCAGTCTGCGCGGCGATCTCGCCGGTGATGCGGACGGTGCGGTCCTGCGTCGAGCCGCCCGCGCCGTAGGTGACCGACACGAAGGTCGGGTGCAGGGCCTCCAGGTCGCGCACCGTGCGCCACAGGGCCTGCTCGCCCTCGTCCGTCTTCGGCGGGAAGAGCTCGAAGGAGAACGACCGATGACCGGAGGCCAGCACCTCGCCCAGGGACAAGTCGCCCGAGGGGCGCACGACCTGAGATGGCATGGCCACAGCCTACGTTGACCGTCCCCTCCGGCCGCCGCGTAGGCTGCTTGCGTGAGTTCTGCTCATGCCCTCGACGCGGCCGACCTGCGTGCCCGTGTGCAGTCAGTCGTCGACCGCGTGCTCATCGAGCAGGGAGCGATCCTGCGCGAGGTCAGCCCCGACCTCGACCCGATGGTCGACTCCCTCACCGGGCTGCTCGCCGGCGGGAAGCGCCTGCGGCCCGCCTTCTGCTACTGGGGCTGGCGCGGCGCAGGCGGCAGCAGCCACGACGCGGGGAACGCCGACGCCGATGACGCAGCCCTCCTCGCCGCGGCATCCCTGGAGTTCCTCCAGGCCTGTGCCCTGATCCACGACGACGTGATGGACGGATCCGACACCCGACGCGGCCTGCCGGCCGCGCACCGACGCTTCGAGCAGGAGCACCGCGATGCCGGCTGGCTCGGGTCGTCGGCATCGTTCGGGATCGGGGCAGCGATCCTCCTCGGCGACCTGTGCCTGAGCTGGGCCGACGAGATCTTGATGCTCTCCGGATTCGACGCCCCCTCCCTTGCGCGCGCGAAGCCCGTGTATGACGTCATGCGCACCGAGCTCATGGCCGGCCAGTACCTCGACCTCCTCGAGCAGGCCCGCGGCGGCGGCTCGGTCGAGCGCGCACTCAGGGTCGTCCGGTACAAGTCGGCCAAGTACACGATCGAGCGGCCGCTGCACCTCGGTGCCGCGCTCGCCGGGGCAGACCAGCACCTCATCGACGCCTACACCGCGTACGGACTTCCCCTCGGCGAGGCCTTCCAGCTGCGAGACGACATCCTCGGGGTCTTCGGCGACCCCGCGCAGACCGGCAAGCCGGCAGGCGACGACCTGCGCGAAGGCAAGCGCACGGTGCTGATCGCCACCGCCCTCGAACGGGCCACCGATGCGCAGGCGAGCGACCTGCGTGCCGGACTCGGCGATCCCGGACTCGATGCCTCGATGGTCGACCGGCTGCGCGACATCATCTCGGCCACTGGCGCACTGGCCCACACCGAAGACCTCATCGACACGATGCTCGACCGTTCGATCGTCGCACTCGACACCGCGGAGATCGACCCCGAAGCGAAGGCGATCCTCATCGAGCTGGCATTCGCCGCGACCCGCAGGTCTGCCTGAGGAATCCCATGCGCACAGTCGTCGGGCCCAGTGATCGCGTCGTCGTCGTCGGCGCAGGCCTGGCCGGCCTGTCGGCAGCCATGCGGCTGGCCGCAGCCGGGCGTAGCGTGACAGTCCTCGAGCGCGAGGACGTTCCTGGCGGGCGAGCAGGCCGCCTGGACATCAGCACCGCCGAGGGCACCTACCGGTTCGACACCGGCCCGACCGTCCTCACGATGCCCGACCTCATCGAGGACGCCTTCGCCTGCCTGGGCGAGCGGATGTCGGACTGGCTCGACCTGCAACCGGTGTCGCCGCTGTACCGCGCCTTCTACCCCGATGGCTCGAAGCTGGACGTGCACGCCGACACCACCCAGATGGCGGCCGAGATCGAGAGCGTGATCGGCCCCCAGGAGGCCGCGGGGTACCTGCGCTACGTCGACTTCGTGTCGAAGCTCTACCGATACGAGATGAAGGACTTCATCGACCGCAACATCGACTCCCCGCTCGACCTCGTCACCCCCGACCTGGCCCGGCTGGTGGCGATCGGCGGCTTCCGACGGCTCGCCACGAAGGCGCGCCAGTTCCTGCGCGACCCGCGCACCGAGCGGGTCTTCTCCTTCCAGTCGATGTATGCGGGCCTGTCGCCCTATGACGCGCTGGCGATCTATGCCGTCATCGCCTACATGGACTCGGTCGCCGGGGTCTACTTCCCGCGGGGCGGCATGCACGCGGTGCCCCAGGCCCTGGCGGCCGCCGCGGCGAAGCACGGAGTGGAGTTCCGCTACGGAACGTCCGTCGCTGCCATCGAGCGCATGGGCGACCGCGCGACCGCCGCCATCACCGATGCGGGCGAGCGCATCGAGGCCGATGCCTTCGTCCTGAACCCCGACCTGCCCGTCGCCTACCGCGACCTGCTGGGGCTGCAGCCCTGGAGCGTGCGAAGGCTGAAGTACTCCCCCTCCTGCTTCGTCATGCTCGCCGGCTCGTCCGCGCACTACTCGGCCATCGCGCACCACAACATCCACTTCGGACGCCAGTGGCGCGGGGTCTTCGACGAGCTCATCGACCAGCGGACGCTCATGAGCGATCCCAGCCTGCTCGTCACCCATCCCACGCATTCCGATGCGTCCCTGGCGCCCGCAGGCAAGCACTCGTACTACGTCCTGTTCCCCACGCCCAACCTCGACGCCGGCATCGACTGGCGCACCGAGGCCCCTCGCTATCGCGACGAGGTGATCCGCACCCTCGAGGAGCGCGGCTATCGCGGGTTCGGCGACAGCATCGAGGTCGAGGCCCTCACGACACCCCTCGACTGGGAGCAGCGCGGCATGGAGCGGGGCGCACCCTTCGCGTCGGCCCACTCCTTCTTCCAGACCGGCCCATTCCGGCCGCGCAACACCTGGGGCCAGAACGTCGTCTTCACCGGCTCCGGCACCCAGCCAGGAGTCGGCGTGCCGATGGTGCTCATCTCCGGGCGGCTGGCGGCCGAGCGCATCACCGGGCCTGATCGGGGCTACAGGTCGCTGGCCCGCAGGCCATGACCGCAGGCGCGATCGGCACCCTCGCCCGACGGCCCGCCGTGCGCCATTTCGGGCCGCCGGGGCTCCTCGCGACCGCCCTCATCGCGATCGGGGCCCTCGGGGTCGGCTGGCTGCCCCCGTCGAGCGAGGTCAACGGCAATGCGGCTGTCGAGCTGCTGCGCACCACGACCGCGGGCTCGCTCGCCGCCAGGGCCCTGGTGGTCATCGGCCTGGCCATGCTCCTGCAGGCCTGGCTCCTGCTCGGCGCACACGTGCGCCATGCGCGCACGCAAGGCCCCGCGGAAGCAGTGAGCCCGCGCGACCTGCTCGCACTGCTCGTCACGTGGTCCGTGCCCTTGCTGCTCGCGCCGCCCATGTTCAGCAGGGATGCGTACTCGTACTACGTGCAGGGCCGGGTCTTCGCCTCCGGCGCGGATCCCACGCTCGTGGGCGTGCACGTGATCCCGGGCTGGTTCGACGATGGCGCCGACCCGATGTGGATCGAGTCGCCCACCCCGTACGGCCCGCTCTTCTTGCTCATCGAGCGCTCCATCGCCACCATTGCGCACCCGAACGCCTATCTGGGAGCCCTGCTCTTCCGGCTCGTCGCACTGGCAGGTCTCGCGCTGGTGGCCTACTGGCTGCCACGCCTGGCCAGCTCGGTCGGCGCCGATCCCGCCACGGCCATGTGGCTCGGCCTGGTCAATCCGCTGATCCTGCTCCACTTCGTCGCAGGCGCCCACAACGATGCGCTCATGGTCGGCCTGGTCGCCACCGGCCTGGGGCTGGCCTGCCAGAACAAGTGCATCTGGGGCGCGGTCGCCATCGGCCTCGCCGCCTCGGTCAAGCCGATTGCGCTCGTGGCGCTCCCCTTCGTCGGGCTCCTGTGGGCCGGCGCGCACAGCACGTGGGGAATGCGCATCCGCTCGTGGCTCATGGCCGGGCTCGTCAGCCTGGCGACCATCGTCAGCGTGCTGCTCCTCGCCGGCGTCGGATCAGGGGTGGTGTCCGCGACCTTCGGCACCCCCGGAGGCGTCATCACGTGGCTGTCGCCGACGACCATCGTGGGCAAGTCCGCGGGGTACGCGAGCACGTGGCTCGGCTGGACGAACGACGACGGCCCGGCTCTCGCACTCGCGCGCACGGCAGGAACCCTGGCCGTCCTGGCCGTGATCGCCTGGCTCGCCCTGACCCCCACGCGTCGGACCCCGCTGCGCGGGGCAGCGCTCGCCTTCGCCGCGCTCGTCGCCTTCGGCCCGGTCGTGCAGCCCTGGTACCTGCTGTGGTCGCTTCCGCTGCTCGCCGCCAGCGGCCTGAGCGAGCGCACCCAGCGGGTGATCATCCTGCTGACGGCGTTCTTCACGGTGCACGCGATGATCGAGAGCAGCACGAACGCCGACAACCAGTTCGCGGCCGCAGACCTCATCACGTTCGCCGTCTCCGCCGCCATCGTGCTCGTCGTCATCTTCGGAAGCCGCAGCGAGCGGCGGCTGATCTGGCCGGCCGACGACGCAGGACCGCATGGCGATCAGCGTGCCAGGATGTCTGCATGAGCTCCTCGGAACTCGATGCGGCGGGCATCCTCGACCCGCACCTGCGCGAGTCCTATGCACGGTGCAAGAGGCTCAATGCCCAGCACGGCAAGACCTATTACCTGGCCACGCTTCTGCTCCCGCCTGCCAAGCGGCCGTACGTGCACGCGCTGTACGGATTCGCACGCTATGCCGACGAGATCGTCGACGCCCTCGACTCCGGCCTGCAACCGCAGCAGCGCGCTGCCGAGCTGGCCGCCTGGGGAGACCAGTTCCTCGCCGACCTCGAGCGCGGCTGGTCCGATGACCCGGTCGCGATGGCGGCCGTCGACACGGCGATTCGCTGGTCGATCCCGCGGGAGCACTTCGTCGCCTTCCTGCATTCGATGGCCATGGACATCACCGTCACCGAGTACGAGACCTACGCCGACCTGTTCGAGTACGTCTACGGCTCGGCGGCAGTCATCGGCCTGCAGATGGTGCCGATCCTCGAGCCGTCGGACGATGCGGCGTACGGGCACGCACAGGATCTCGGCACTGCCTTCCAGCTCGTCAATTTCGTCCGGGATGTCGGCGAGGACCTCGAGCGCGGTCGCGTCTACCTGCCGCTCGAGGAACTGCGGGCATTCGGGGTGAGCCGGGCAGACCTCGAGCGGCGCACGATGACCCCTGCCATCGCCGACGCGCTGGCATTCCAGTTGGCCCGGGTACGCGCACTCGAGGAATCCGCACGCCCGGGCATCGCGATGCTCGACCCCGCCTCGCAGCAGTGCATCGAGGCCGCCCGCATCCTCTACTGCGGCATCGCCGACGAGATCGAGCGCAACGGGTACGACGTGTTCTCGGTCCGGGCGTCGGTGCCCATGCGCCGCCGCCTGGCAGTCGCCGGGCCGGCCTGGATCAGGGCTCGTCGCGCGCGTCGCGCCAGCGCGGTGGGCCGCTGACCGGAGTGCGCTGCACGCCGCGTCGGCCCCACCACACCCATAGCGAGAGGGTCAGCAGCACCAGCGAGAAGCCGAAGAGCAGGTCCTCGGCGGGCGCGAAGGCGATGCGGCCGTCGCCGACGAAGGGCGGGGCTCCCTCGGCCGGCGATGCCGAGCCGACGATTGCACTGTCGGAGTACAGGACGATGCCGCCGCCGGTGAACATGGCGTTGGTGACGAGCTGGAAGAAGACGATGATGGCGTATGCGGCCCAGAAGGCCCGGCGCCCCAGCAACCGGGTGCGCAGCAGGCCCAGGTCGACAGCGACGGCCAGCACGACGCCGGCGATGGCGAGTGCGGTGTAGCTCATCGCGGTCCTTCCTGCTCGGCGGGTGCGGGCTCCGCCTGGCCGGGCTCGGCCGGCGCTTCGTCGCCTACCGGCCAGTGCGGATTCACCGACCGCACGGCCTCGAGCGTCAAGATCGCGGCGAGCGGGATGACGAGGAAGAACAGCACCTCGTCGAGCGGAACGGCAGCCGGAAGGTACACGCCGAGGATGCGACCCTGGTCGAAGTGCCAGTGCGCGTGCGCGATCGCATAGGCGTCCCATGCGAAGAACAGCAGGAGCACGGGGAGGCAGGTCAGCAGGAGCCGACGCCAGCGCGCGAGTACGCGGGTTCGGAGGGCTACCTCCAGCCAGGCGCTGCCGACAACGACGAAGGCCAGCACGGCAACGTACGACAGGCGTCCCACCCGCCTATATTCTCAGCGGCGCCATGACCGACAGCATCGACGCGCACGCACGAGGCCGCACGACTGCACGGCTGGGCCTGATCGGCGCCGAGTGCACGGGCAAGTCGACCCTCGCCCGGGAACTTGCCCTGGGATGGGACGCGGTCGTCGTCAACGAGGTGGTGCGGGAGTTCGTCGTTGCCCACCAGCGCGCTCCGCGCGTCGAGGAGCAGGCTGCGATCCTGCGCGAGCAGCAGGCCAGCGAGGATGCGGCGGCGATGTCGGCACGCACCGGAGCCGTCATCATCGCCGACCCGATCCCCCTGATGACCGCCGTGTACTCCGTCGTCTACTTCGACGACAGCAGCCTTGTCAGCCAAGGCCTCGACCGGGCAGGCGACTACGACCTCATCGTGTGGTGCCGCCCTGACCTGCCGTGGATAGCCGACCCCGGCATGCGTGACGGCCCACGCATGCGCGAGCTCACCGATGCGGTGATCGCCGAGCGCTTCATCGCGCCGCTGCGCGAGCGCTCCGAAGTGATCGAGGCCACAGGGCCGCTGGCAACCCGGCTGGCGCTGGTGAGGCAGGCGTGGCAACCCAAGGCCGGCCCACGGCCAACCTAGGATCGCGAGCATGGAGGACCCTCGCTCCGATCAGCCGGCGCAGCAGGCGCCCGAGCTCGTCGGTACCGTCATCGACGGTAGGTACGAGGTCCGTTCGCTGCTGGCCCGCGGGGGCATGGCAACCGTCTACGTCGCCACCGACCTGCGGCTCGAGCGCACCGTCGCCCTGAAGGTCATGCATCCCCACCTGGCCCACGACCAGGCCTTCGTCGCGCGCTTCCAGCGCGAGGCCAAGGCGGCCGCGCGCCTCTCCCATGGGCACGTCGTGTCGGTCTACGACCAGGGCGAGGCCAACGGAGTCATCTACCTGGCCATGGAGTACGTGCCCGGCCAGACCCTGCGCGACATCATCCGCAAGCACGGGCCCCTCACCCCCGAGCAGGCGCTCGTCATCCTCGACCCCGTCCTCGAGGCCCTGGCTGCCGCGCACGCTGCCGGCTTCGTGCATCGCGACATCAAGCCCGAGAACGTGCTGATCTCGACCACTGGCCAGGTGAAGGTGGCCGACTTCGGGCTCGCCCGGGCAGTCGAGGCCGACGGCAACAGCGTGACCCAGGGCATGATCATCGGCACCGTCGCGTACCTCTCGCCCGAGCAGGTCGAGCGCGGCGAGGCCGATGGGCGCTCCGACGTCTACGCGGCCGGGATCTTGCTGTTCGAGATGATCACCAGCCAGGTGCCGCACGCCGGCGACAGCCCGCTGAGCGTCGCCTACCAGCACGTGAACACCGACGTGCCCGCGCCGAGCACTCTCAAGGGCGCGATCCCGCCCGAGGTCGACGCCCTGGTGGTACGCGCCACGCGCAGGGACCCCACGCTGCGCTACCCCAATGCAGTCGACTACCTCGCCGACGTGCGCCATGTGCGTGCGATGCTGCCGCCCCCACGCCCGTTCGTCAGCGAACGCGACACCTTGATCGTCGACGCGAACATGACCGCGCGCATCACCGACCCCGGACGCCGGTCGGCAGGTGCGCCCGCCACCCCCCGGCCCCGGGCGGCGGCAACAGCCCCGC
>CAYFLP010000031.1:0-14731 GCA_964344045.1 uncultured Bifidobacteriaceae bacterium | reverse complement strand
GCGACTCGAGCCACAGCAACTGGGCTCCCGCCACAGCGCGGGCCAGTGCCTCGGTGTCGGTGACGTCGACCGTGCGCAGCTCGATGCGACCGGTCGCGGCAAGCTCGCGCAGGCGCACGGCCACCCCGGTATAGGCCGTCGACGGGGCCACCACGACCGCACCCGGCGCGAGGATGTCCATCGCGGCGTTCGCTGCCCCCATGCCCGAGGAGTAGGCGATCGCCGCTCCGCCTTCGAGCGCTCCTAGCGCCTCCTCGAACGCGGAGGTGGTCGGGGCGCCCTCGCGCGCGTACTCCATCGGGCCGCCCGCGATGAAGCTCGAGGCCGGGACGATGGGCGCATTGAGCGGGGCATCGGGAACCCGTGCGGGACGCCCGGCATGCACTGCCGTCGTCGGCTTCAGGTACTCGCGTCGCTCGCCCGGTGCCATGCGGCGACCCTACTCAGTCTCCACGTCGGGTTGGCCCGATACGGTCGGTCCATGGCCCGCACAACTGTCGCCGTGGTGTTCGGCGGACGCAGCAGCGAGCATGCCATCTCGTGCGTGAGCGCCGGCGCGATCATCGGTGCCCTTGACCCGGCCCGCTACGACGTCGTGCGAGTGGGCATCTCCCGCGACGGCCAGTGGGCACTCGACCACCGCGACCCTGCAGACCTGGCAATCGTCGACGGCGTACTGCCCGAGGCTGTCCCGGCGGGCGACCTGGTCGCGCCCCTGCCTGCGGAGGCCGCATCGGGGTACCTGGCTTCGGTCGATGTCATCTTCCCGGTGCTGCACGGGCCCTGGGGCGAGGACGGAACCGTCCAGGGCCTGTTCGAGCTGGCCGGCGTGCCGTACGTGGGCTCGGGCGTGATGTCATCGTCCGTGACGATGGACAAGGCCGCCATGAAGTCGATGCTGCGCGCAGCAGGCCTGCCGGTGGGCCCCTACGAGGTCATCACCGACCGCCAGTGGCGGCTGGAGCAGCAGCAATCCCTGGCCCGCGTCGAAGCGCTGGGCTTCCCCGTGTTCGTGAAGCCTGCACGGGCCGGATCGAGCATGGGCATCTCGAAGGTCGCCTCCCGCGACGGCCTGCGTTCGGCCATCGACGAGGCGCGGCTGCATGACCCGAAGGTTGTCGTGGAGGCTGCCATCGCCGATGGCCGCGAGATCGAGTGCGGAGTGATCACGGACGACACGGGCGCGGCGCGAGCCAGTCGGTGCGCGGAGATCGTCGTGCACGGAGAGCACGAGTTCTACGACTTCACCGCCAAGTACCTCGACGCAAGTGCGGACCTCGTCGTCCCGGCACAGCTCGAGCCCGCAGTCGAGGCCGAGGTTCAAGCCCTCGCCTGCCGGGCTTTCGAGGCCCTGGGCTGCGAGGGCCTGGCGCGCGCGGACTTCTTCGTCACGCCCAGCGGCATCCTGATCAACGAGCTCAACACGATGCCGGGCTTCACCCCATCCTCGATGTTCCCGCGCATGTGGGCCGCATCGGGCGTCGACTACCCGACCCTTGTCTCCCATCTCGTCGACGATGCGCTCAGGCGCGGTACGGGCTTGCGATGAGCCCTGAGCCGGGAAGCATCGGCGAGCTCGGCGAGTTCGGGCTGATCGCACGGATCGTCGCCGACTCTCCGGCGGCGCCGGCAGGCGTGATCGTCGGCCCTGGCGACGACACCGCCGTGGTGGCCGCGCCTGACGGCACGGTCGCCGTGACCGTCGACATGATGGTCGAGGGCCGCCATTTCAAGCGCGACTGGTCGACGCCCGTCGACGTGGGGCGACGCGCTGCTGCTGCGTCCTTGGCGGACCTGGTCGCCATGGGGGCCCGGCCCACGGCCCTTGTCGTGGGCTTCGCGGCCCCTGCCGACCTTCCCGCTGCCTGGGCCCTGGGCTGCACGGCCGGACTCCGCGAGGAGGCCGCTGCACTGGGCGCTGCGATCGTGGGCGGCGATGTCGTGGAGTCGCCGGTCATCACCATCAGCGTCACGGCATTGGGCGACCTGGGCGGACGTGCGCCCGTGCTCCGCTCCGGTGCCAGGCCAGGCGACCGGATTGCCGTCGCGGGGCGCCTGGGCTGGGCGGCTGCGGGGCTCATGCTCCTCTCCCGCGGGTTCCGCTCCCCACGCGCGCTGGTCGAGGCCCACCGCTTCCCCCTGCCCCCATATGCCGAGGGACTGGCGGCCGCCCAGGGCGGTGCGACGTCCATGATCGACGTCAGCGACGGCCTCATCGCCGATGCGCTGCACGTAGCGCAGGCTTCGGGCGTGCGCATGTGCCTGTCGACTGCCGACTGGGAGATCCCCGAGCCGATGCAGGCGGCCGCAGCGGCGTATCACGTCGAGCCCACCGAATGGATGCTTACCGGCGGCGACGATCACGCCCTGCTTGCGACCTTCCCCGCCGATGTGCCACTGCCCGCGGGCTTTCGGGCCATTGGCGTGGTCGAGTCGGCGGATGGCCGAGAGCCGGGAGTCGACGTGGACGCAGTCGCGCGCGATGCATCAGGTGGCTTCCGCCACTTCGCGTGAGCCGAGCCCCTGCGCACCGGCAGTTCCCCCGGCAATGCACAGGGGCCACTGCCTGCGGCAGCGGCCCCTGTGAAGGAACCCGGGCAAAGCACAGGGGCCACTGCCTGCGGCAGCGGCCCCTGTGAAGGAAGTGGGAACTAGGCGCGGGCGACCTTGCCGGCCTTGATGCACGAGGTGCACACGTTCAGCGTGGTCGGGGTCTTGCCGCCGACCAGGGTGCGCACGCGCTGGATGTTCGGATTCCAGCGGCGCTTGTTGCGCCGGTGCGAGTGGGAGATGCTGTGCCCGAAGCTGGGGCCCTTGCCGCAGACGTCGCAATTGGCAGCCACGGTGGACTCCTTCGATTTCGTGGTTCGGCTTGTCGTGATCAGCCTGACGCGTTCGGCTGAGCGCGTCGTGCTTGTTCGTGCTTGTTCGTGCGTGCTCGTGCTAGTTCGTGCTTGTGAGTACTCGCGCGGGTACGACGACCGGACGCGATGGAACGAGAGCCAAGAGTAGCCGACCAGTGGGCGAGGCCCCAAATTGGGTAGCGTCCTGCCATGACCACCCGCGTTGACGCCGACTGGCTGCGTTCGTGGGTGGCTGCCTGCGTCGACGGCCTGGCCGCGGCACGGACACGGATCGATGCCCTCAACGTCTTCCCCGTGCCCGATGGCGACACGGGAACGAACCTCTACCTGACCCTCGGCTCTGCCTGGGAACAGCTGGCGGCAGCCCTGGAGAGCGGCCCTACCGCGGGTACCGGCCTGTCAGGCGTTGCCGGCGCAGTCAGCCGCGGTGCCCTCGTGGGCGCTCGAGGGAACTCCGGCGTGATCGCGGCCCAGATGGTGCACGGGTGCACTGCGGCCCTTGCCGCTGCGGGCGACCGCCCCGCATGGACCCCGGCCCTGCTCGCCGCCATGCTCCGTCGCGCCTGCGATGAGGGCTACCGGGCCGTGGCGCAGCCGGTGGAGGGCACCATCTTGACCGTTGCCCGGGCTGCGGCGGAGGCGGCCGAGCGCTTGGCCGACGGCGCGCGTGAGGACTCGGGCCGAGTCCTCGATGCCGCTGCCGAGATCGTGGCCGCTGCGCGTTCCGCCCTGGACCGCACGCCCGATCAGCTCCCGGCATTGCGGCAGGCGGGTGTCGTGGACGCCGGTGGAGCCGGCCTCGTTGTCATCCTCGAAGCCCTGGCGGCGAGCCTGGCCGGCATCGCACCCGCGTCACCATCGGTCGATCACGGGACGGTCGCGCCTGTGCACCTGCCCGTCGAGGGCGAGGATCCCGGCGGCCTCCCCGGGTACTGCGGTCCGGCCTTCGAGGTGATGTACCTGCTCGAGGCCACTGCCGAGGCAGTCGACAGCCTGCGCGAGGCACTCGCATCCCTCGGAGACAGCCTGGTCGTGGTCGGCGAGGGTGCACTGTGGAACGTGCACGTGCATGTCGACGACGCCGGCGCGGCCGTCGAGGCAGCCCTCGCAGTGGGCCGCCCGTCGCGCATCCGCATCACCTACCTCGGCGAGGCGGGTGCCGACCAGCACCAGGGCCGCACGCGCGGGCTCGTCGCCGTGGCTCACGGCCCCGGCACCGCCGCACTGCTCGCCGATGCGGGGGCGGAGGTCGTCAGCGGCCGCCCGCACGGCCGCCCTTCGACGGGGGAGTTCCTGCAGGCGATCGAGGCATGCGATGCCGCCGAGGTCATCGTCCTTCCCGGCGACTCCGACGCACGCGCCACCGCCGACCTGGCCGCCGCTCAGGCGCGCGAGCAGGGCCTGCGGGTCGCCGTCGTGCCATCGCGCTCGATCGTGCAGACACTTGCGGCCGTCGCCGTCCATGACCCGCAATCCGCCTTCGATGCGGATGTCGCCGTCATGTCCGCCGCTGCCGGGTCCACCCGCTACGCCGCGGTGACGGTCGCGACCAAGGCAGCGCTCACTTCGGCAGGCCCGTGCGACCCCGGCGACGTGCTGGGCATCGTCGATGGGGACATCGTGCACATCGGCCCCTCGCCGGAGGGCGTGACCCGGAGCCTGATCGACCGCATGCTCGCCAGCGGAGGCGACCTGGTCACCCTCGTCTTCGGTGTCGATGCGAGCCGCGACGCGCGAGCGGAGCTGCCGGTGTGGGTCCGGCGGACGCATCCGCTCGTCGATGTCGTCGTGCACGAGGGCGGCCAGCCCCTGTGGCCCGTCATCCTGGGCGTCGAGTGACGGGCTTCCTCGACGGCTCGCTGTCCGGGGCCGTCGGCGGGCGCACGGCGACTGCACTGCAACGTGCGTTCGGCATGCGCACGGTCGGTGACCTCCTGCGGCACTACCCACGTCGCTATGCCGAGCGTGGCGAGCTCACGGACCTTGCGAGCCTGGCCGATGGCGAGAGCGCCACCGTTCTCGCGCGCATCGAGGAGGCCACCACCCGGCCGATGCGCCAGCGCAAGGGCAGCCTGCTCGAGGTGATCGTCTCCGACGGCAGGGCCCGGCTGTCGCTGACCTTCTTCAACGCTGCTGCATGGCAGGCACGCGAATTCCGGCCCGGACGGCACGGCATGTTCGCGGGCCAGGTCTCCTCGTTCCGCGGCCGGCTGAAGCTGACGCAGCCGGAGTACGAGCTGCTGCCGGACGGCGTCGAGGACGACCCCGAGCTGGTGGCCGCGTTCGCATCGCCCATCATCCCGATCTACCCGGCGACGAAGGCAATGACGACCTGGCGCATCCAGCGCTCCATCGCGCTCCTCCTGGACCAGTTGCGCCTCGCCGAGGCGGCGGGCGAGATCGTCGACCCGATCCCTGCGGCGCTCCTCCAGGCGCGCGGCCTGCCCGGCCTTGCAGCAGCGCTCGAAGGCGTCCATCGTCCCCAGTCCCGTGCCGAGTCCGAGCTCGCACGCGAGCGCCTGAAGTACGAGGAGGCCTTCGTGCTCCAGGCGCTTCTCGCCCAGCGAAGGGCGCAGGCGCGAGCACTCCCGGCAACGCGCCGCATTCCCGAGCAGACGCCGACCCTGGATGCCTTCGATGCCGCCCTGCCGTTCAACCTCACCGGAGGCCAGCTCGACGTGGGCGCCGAGATCGCGCACGACATGGCACAAGGTCACCCCATGCATCGGCTGCTGCAGGGCGACGTGGGCAGCGGCAAGACGCTCGTCGCACTGCGGGCCATGCTGCTGGCTGTCGATGCAGGAGCGCAGGCGGCGCTGCTGGCTCCGACGGAAGTGCTCGCCGTGCAGCACCACCGCTCGATCACGGCGATGCTCGGTCAGCTTGCCGAGAAGGGGCGTCTCGGCGGCACGGACCTCGGCACGAACGTGGCCCTCCTCACCGGCTCGCAGCGCGCCTCCACGCGCAGGCGCGAGCTGCTCGACATCGTCTCCGGCGAGGCCGGCATCGTCGTGGGCACGCATGCCCTCCTGCAAGAGCATGTCGACTTCAACGACCTGGGGCTAGTCGTGGTCGACGAGCAGCACAGGTTCGGGGTCGAGCAGCGGGCCGCGCTCGCGGCGAAGTCGCGCGACGGCAAGCGGCCGCACGTGCTCGTCATGACGGCCACGCCGATCCCGCGCACGGTGGCGATGACGGTCTTCGGGGACGTCGACGTGTCGACGCTCACCGAGCTGCCGGCCGGCCGGTCGCCCGTGCAGACGTTCGTGGTCGCGCAGGACGATCAGCCAGCGCACGCCCGGCGCGCCTGGGAGCGCGTGCGCGAAGAGGCAGCCGCGGGGCATCGCGTCTTCGTGGTGTGCCCGCGGATCGGCGACGACTCCGATGAGGCCGATACTGCCGATGAAGCCGATGAAACCGAAGCAGCCATGGCGGGCGCGGACGAGACCGGCCTCGACGCAGGCCCTGGGCTGACGGGAGTGGTGCCGCTTGCGGCCGACCTCGCCGAGAACGAGCTCGCCGGCCTGCGCGTGGGGGTCCTGCATGGGCGGATGGCCGCGGACGACAAGGACGCCGCGATGCGTCGATTCGCCGACGTGTCGGCCGTCGACGGCATCGACGTCCTCGTGTCGACGACAGTGGTCGAGGTCGGCGTCGACGTGCCGGACGCCACGATGATGGTGGTGATGGACGCGGAGCGCTTCGGCATCTCGCAGTTGCACCAGCTGCGCGGGCGCGTCGGCCGCGGAGGCCTGCCGGGCCTGTGCCTGCTGATGACCCATGCCCCGGCGGGATCTCCCGCCCGGCAGCGGCTCGAGGCCGTCGCGGCGACGACCGACGGCTTCGAGCTGGCAGCACTCGACCTCGAGCTGCGGCGCGAGGGCGACGTCCTGGGCGCCACGCAGTCGGGGAGGCGGTCGTCGCTGCGCCTGCTCGAGGTCGCGCGCGACGGAGAGCTCATCGCCGAGGCGCGCAGCGATGCGGCCGCGCTCGCGGGCCCCGAGGGCGACTTCGAGCAGCACCCGCCGCTGGCCGCTGCGCTGCGTGCCCTCGCGGAGGCCGAGCAGTCCGAGTACCTGGAGCGAGGATGACGCGCATCGTCGCGGGCCTAGCCCGCGGGCGCACGCTCCGCGTGCCGGCGAAGGGCACGCGCCCTACGTCCGATCGCGTGCGCGAGTCGTGCTTCTCGACCCTCGACAGCCGATTCCTGGCCCAGGGCCTGGCATGGGCGGACGTGCGCGTCCTGGACCTCTTCGCGGGCAGTGGCGCGCTGGGGCTCGAGGCAGTGAGCAGGGGAGCGCGCAGCGCGGTACTCGTCGAGCGATCGCGCGATGCGGCACGGATCCTGCGGGGGAATATCGAGACAGTGGGGCTGCCTGGATGCCTGGTCGTCGAGCGCGATGCGATGCGACTGGCTGCGCCGGGCGTCGATGCAGCGCAGTTGCTCCCGGCTGATCTCGTCTTCGCCGACCCGCCCTACGAGCTTGCCGCCGCAGGCCTGCGCGCGATGCTGTCGTCCCTCGCCGCTGCCGGATGGATCGCCTCCGGTGCGACGGTCGTCGTCGAGCGGGCGACCCGCGACGATGACGAGCCTCTCCCCGGCGGCTGGCAGGACGGGGCTCGACGGGTATTCGGCGACACGGCGCTTTGGTACGGTCGCGTCAGCGAAGGCTGATCTGGACGACGCACGGAAGGCGAACGCATGCGCACTGCGGTATGTCCGGGCTCCTTCGATCCCGTGACCAACGGGCACCTCGACGTGTTCGCGCGCGCAGCAGCACTGGCCGACGAGGTCGTCGTGGCAGTACTCATCAACCGGTCCAAGTCGGGGCTGTTCTCGGTCGACGAGCGCATGGAGATGCTGCGTGAGGTCTGTGCGCCGTACCCCAATGTGCGGATCGATGCCTTCCACGGACTCCTGGTCGACTACTGCCGCGACCACGGGATCCAGGCCATCGTCAAGGGCCTGCGAGCCGTCAGCGACTTCGACTACGAGCTCCAGATGGCCCAGATGAACTACCGCCTGGCAGGAGTGGAGACCTTGTTCGTCTCCACCAACCCGCTCTACAGCTACCTGTCCTCGAGCCTGGTGAAGGAGGTCGCCCGATTCGGGGGCGACGTGAGCGGACTTGTGCCCGAGGCCGTGTTGCAGCGCCTGCCAGAGCACTTGGCAGGCGACAATGAGGGGCAGTCGCCGGCCCAGTAGGCCAGCGACGCAGTCGGCCGGCCACTCGGGCAGGCGTGCAGCGGCAGCAGAGGGAGTTCTCGTGGACGTTCAGGAGCGGTTGGACGAGCTTGCCGTCCTCATCGAGGATGCCAAGGCGATGCCCCTGTCAGCTTCCTGCCTGGTCAACCGTGCGCAGGTCCTCGACCTGATCACCGAGATCCGCCAGTTGCTCCCCGAATCCGTGCAGCGCGCCGACGAACTCCTCGCCGACCGCGAGGCCGTGGTCCAGGACGGCCGCCGCGAGGCCGACCGGATCCTCGAGCGCGCCCGGGGCGAGGCCGATCGCCTGGTGTCCGAGCACGAGGTCTACCTGGCTGCCGTCGCCGAGGCCGATGCCCTCGAGCGTGCCGTCGCGGCCGAGACGGCGCAGATGCGCCGTGAGACGGACGACTACATCGACGCCAAGCTGGCTACCTTCGAGATCACGCTGCAGAAGACCCTGCAGACCGTCGATCGCGGCCGCGAGCGCCTGCGCGGCCAGATGTACCAGGAACTGGCTCCCCAGGACGTCGTGTTCGACCAGGGTGCCGAGGGGGAGTTCCTCGATACCGAGGCCATCTCCCTCGACCAGCGCCACTAGTCCTGGCCCGGGGGAGGCCGGATTTCCGGCCTGCACCTGCCCTCGGGTAACCTCTGCGACCAGGCCTCTCGCGAGGTCCCGGTACGCCGTGCCGACACTGAAAGGGTCCCCGTGGCCAGCCTCGATCCGACCGCTCCGCTGGTGCTCGACACCCGGAGCCTGCCCCGCAGGGCCGGATCCATGGTCACGGTGAACCGCACAGTGCCGGCCCCGGCCGACATGGGCGTCGCGTTGGCTCGGGTCCCCGAGGGATCGCCGATCGAGTTGGATCTTCGATTGGAATCCGTTCTCGAGGGGGTCCTCGTCACCGGAACAGCCGACCTGGAGATCGCCGCCGAGTGCGCGCGGTGCCTGGATCCGCTGGGCTGGCACGAGGAGATCGACGTCACCGAGCTGTTCTCCTACGAGCCGACGAACGCCAAGGGCGCCGTCGTCGAGGAGGAGGATGAGTCCGACGATCCGCTGCCGACGCTGCAGGACGATCTGATCGACCTGGAGCCGACGCTCAGGGATGCCGTGGTGATCGACCTGCCGATGGCCCCCCTGTGCTCCGACGACTGCCAGGGCCTGTGCCCCGAATGCGGGATCAGGCTGGCAGCCGAGCCGGGGCACGCGCACGAGGTGACCGATCCTCGCTGGGCAGCGCTCGCTGCACTGCAGGGCGACGACACCAGCACGCCGTCACCTGGTGACGATCAGTAAGCACGCCACGTACCGACTCGCAAGTCACGTACCGACCAGAAGGAAATACCGTGCCGGTTCCCAAGCGGAAGATGTCCCGCTCCAACACTCGCCACCGCCGTTCGCAGTGGAAGGCCGCGCTCCCGACCCTGGTCACCTGCGCTCGCTGCAAGGAGAAGCGCCCCGCTCACACGGCGTGCCCGACCTGCGGCACCTACGCCAAGCGTCGCGTCCTCGACGTCTAGCACTGCATGACCGTGACCGCACCTGGTCCCGGTACGGCCTGCATCGCCGTCGACCTGCTCGGCGGCGACGGTGCCCCTGACTGCGTGGCTGATGCCATCGCGGTCTTCTTGCGTACCCCGGAAGCGGGCGCCGTCCGCCTGGCCGCCGTGGGTCCTGTCGACGTAGCCCGCGATGTCCTGGACTCCGCGGGCGTGGACCTCGCACGGGTGGAACTCGTCGAGGCCAGCCGTGCCGTGCGCATGGACGGCGATCCACTGGCCGAGTTGCGCGCAGGCGAGCAGGTCACGGCAACCGTTGCCGCGGCCCTTGTCGCGTCCGGCGATGCTGCGGGGTGGGTGAGCGCTGGCCATTCGGGCGCGGCCGTGGCCGCGAGCGCCTTGGCCCTGGGTCGCATTCCCGGCATGCCGGTGCCCGCCCTGGCCGTCGTTCTGCCGTCTCTGGCGGGGCCCGTCGTGCTCGTCGATGCGGGCGCGGCGCCGGATGCCGACGAACAGGCGCTGCTGGCCTTCGCGCTTGCCGGGGTGTCCTATGCGACCTGCCTGGGCATCGAGGATCCCTCCGTCGGCCTGCTGAGCATCGGCAGCGAGGAAGGCAAGGGCGATCGCAAGCGCAAGTCGGCAGATGCGCTGCTGCGCACGGAGCTCGAGGCGGCGCGCATCCGCTACTGCGGCCCGGTCGAAGGCCATGACGCAGCCCTGGGCGGGCGTGCGCACGTGATCGTCTCCGACGGCTTCAGCGGCAATGTCCTGCTCAAGGGCATCGAAGGCGCCGTGCGATGGGCCGCTTCCCGCATGGCCGACGCCTATGGCCACGGCGGGCCCGCGCAGGAGGTCCTGGACACTGTCGCCACCTCGGATTTCGCGGGAGGCCTCGTGCTGGGCGTCGAGGGAGTCTGCGTGGTCGGGCACGGAGCCGGCACGCCGCGGGAGATCGCTGCCTGCATCGCGCTCGCCGCGAAGGCAGTGTCCGGCGGCCTGGTCGAGCGCACTCATGCCGCGCTCGCCGACATGCTCGACAGGCAGGGGCGGCAATGAAGGCCGTCCACGAGGCTTGCGTGCGCGCAGCACTGTCCGACGTCTTCGACGGATGGGCAGTGACCTCGCTGCGGGCCGACTCCCCGCTGGCCTCCGTGGGCATGCGCCCGGCCGATTCCATCTGCGTGGCCATTGCCCTGCACTCGCATGCCGGGATCCTGCTCACCGACGACGACTTCGCCGGGCTGGTCACGCTCGGCGACCTGTGCGCTCTCGTCCAGGAGCGCAGCACGAGGACGGAGGCCCTGTGAGCGCCCGCAACCACGACCTTCGCCTCCTGCTCGAAGCACTTGATGCCACGATCTCTGCCGACCTGCTCGACCTGGCGATGATGCATCGGTCGTACGCCTATGAGCACGGAAGCCCGCCCACCAACGAGCGCCTGGAGTTCCTCGGCGACGCCGTGCTCGGCTTCGTCGTCACGGATGCGCTCTACCGCACCTATCCCGATGCCCCTGAGGGCAATCTCGCCAAGTACCGGGCGGCCATCGTCAACTCCGCCGCGCTGGCCGACGTCGCCAGATCGCTCGGCGTAGGGGACTTCTTGTACCTCGGGCGGGGCGAGGAGGCCACCGGCGGCCGCGACAAGTCGTCGATCCTCGCTGACACCCTCGAAGCCGTCCTCGGCGCTGCCTACCTGACAGGTGGCATCGAAGCCGCGTCCGACTTGATCCTGCGGCTGTTCCGTCCCCTGATCGACCAGGCCGCACTGCTCGGAGCCGGCTTGGACTGGAAGACGTCGCTGCAGGAGCGCGCGGCCGCATGCAATGAGGGGGCGCCCGAGTACCGCGTCACGCACGTGGGTCCCGACCATGCCCGCGAGTTCACCGCGCAGGCCCTCCTCAACGGCGTCGTGCGCGGCACGGGCACCGGGAGATCGAAGAAGCTCGCCGAGCAGGCCGCTGCGGCGCAGGCCTATGCGACCTTGCCGGATCCTGTCCTGCCCGATCCGGCCCAGTAGTCGCCGTGCCCGAGCTGCCCGAAGTCGAGGTCGTGCGCCGGGGCCTGGCCGCCTGGGCCTGCGGACGGCAGGTGGCCGACGTCGAGGTGCTCCATCCGCGCGCCGTGCGCAAGAACGCCGGGAGCCTGCCCGACGAGCTGGTCGGCACCGCACTGCGTTGTGCCAGCCGGCGGGGCAAGTACCTGTGGCTTCCCCTCGACAGCGCAGGGGAGCCCACGGGCCGGGCACTTGTCGCGCACCTGGGCATGAGCGGCCAGTTGCTCGTGCAGCCCGACAGCGCGCCCGCCGAGAAGCACATGCACGTGCGCATCCGCTTCGCGGACGGCGATCCGCAGCTGCGCTTCGTCGACCAGCGCACGTTCGGCGGCCTGCTGATCGATGACCTGGTTCATGACGGCGCCGGCGGCCTCGTCCCGGCGTCCGTCGCGCACATCTCCCGCGACCCGCTGGATCCGGCCTTCGACGAGACCGGGTTCGTGCGCCGGCTGCGAGCGCGTCGCACGGAGGTCAAGCGCGCCCTGCTCGACCAGTCGCTCGTCTCGGGCATCGGGAACATCTACGCCGACGAGGCCCTGTGGCGCAGCAAGGTGCACGGACGCAGGCCGACCGATGCGCTGACGGCGGCCCAGGTGCGCACGATCGTCGACAACGCCCGGGCGGTCATGCTGGAGGCGCTGGACCAGGGCGGGACGAGCTTCGACGCGCTGTATGTCCACGTCAACGGTGAGAGCGGCTACTTCGACCGGAGCCTGGCGGCCTACGGCCAAGAGGGCCTGCCCTGCCCGCGATGCGGCTCGCCCATCCGCCGGGAGGCGTTCATGAATCGCTCGAGTTTCAGCTGCCCGCGCTGCCAGCGCAGGCCTTCTGGGAGATAGAGTCAGCCCAGCGTTCCTGGCGGCCTTCCTCACGCCCGGGCCGGTCACACGAGCGTCCGTCCGAACCCGAGAGCGACCCCACCTCCGTGCATCTGAAGACTTTGACCCTGAAGGGCTTCAAGTCCTTCGCGTCCTCCACGACCTTGCACTTCGAGCCCGGAGTCACGTGCGTGGTCGGCCCGAATGGCTCCGGCAAGTCCAATGTCGTCGACGCCCTGTCGTGGGTCATGGGCGAGCAGGGCGCCAAGAGCCTGCGCGGCGGCAAGATGGAAGACGTCATCTTCTCGGGTACCGCGGGCCGTGCGCCGCTCGGCCGTGCCGAGGTTGCCCTCACGATCGACAACACCGACGGCGCGCTTCCGATCGACTTCACCGAGGTCACCGTCTCGCGCACCCTCTTCCGCAATGGCGGCTCCGAGTACTCCATCAACGGCGAGCCCTGCCGCCTGCTCGACGTGCAGGAGCTCCTCAGCGACTCCGGCATCGGCCGGGAGATGCACGTCATCGTCGGCCAGAACCGCCTTACGTCGATCCTCGAGGCGACTCCCGAGGACAGGCGGCACATCATCGAGGAGGCTGCCGGCGTCCTCAAGCACCGCAAGCGCAAGGAGAAGGCGCTTCGCAAGCTCGACGCCATGCAGGCCAACCTCACCCGCCTGAATGACCTCACTGCCGAACTGCGCCGCCAGCTCAAGCCCCTCGGGCGGCAGGCCGAGGTGGCACGCCGGGCCGTCGTCATCCAGACCGAGGTACGCGATGCGCGGCTGCGCCTGATGGCCGACGACCTCATCGGCCTGACCCAGGCGCTCGCGGCCGAGGTCGCCGACGAGACGGCCTTGCGCGAGCGCCAGGCACAGGTCGAGGCCGACCTCGCCGCCCGGCAGCTCGCCGAGGCGCAGGCCGAGGAGCAGAACCTCATCGAGGGCCCGCGCTTCGCGGCCGCCCAGCAGACCTGGTTCGACCTCAGCGGCCTGCGCGAGCGGCTCATGGGCCTGCAGCAGCTCGCAGCGGAGCGGGTGCGGCACCTGCAGCCTGAGCCGGAGGCCGAGGACTCCGGGCGCGACCCCGAGCAGATCGATGCCGAGGCGCGTGCCATGCGGCAGGAGGAGTTCGAGCTGGGTCGCCAGGTCGAGTCCTCTCGCGATGACCTGAGCGCGGCTGAGACTGCCCGGCATGCTGCCGAGTCCGCCGCCGCGGCGGAGGAGCGCAGGGTTTCCGATCTCTCGCGCGAGGCGGCCAATCGGCGCGAGAGCCTGGCCCGCCTTGCCGGCAAGGTCAATGCGGCGTCCTCCCGCACCGAGGCGCGCGGCGCGGAGATCGAGCGGCTGACCGGCCAGATCGAGGAGGCCCAGCGCCGCGGAACCGAGGCGCAGCAGGAATTCCAGCGCATCGAGGTCGATGTGGCCGGGCTCGACGCGGGCGAGATGAGCCTGGATGCCGAGCACGAGCAGGCCGAGGCAGAGCTCATCGCAGCTGACGCCGCCGTCGAGGCCCTGCGCACGCGCGAGGCCGAGGCGGAGCGCGAGCGCGCAGCCCTGGCGGCCAGGCGGGAGGCCCTGGAGATCGGGCTGGTCCGCAAGGACGCCGGTGCGGCTCTGATGGCCCAGCCCGAACGGCTGCCCGGCCTGGTGGGCACCCTTGCCAGCCAGGTGCATGTGCAGCCCGGCGCAGAGGCCGCCGTTGCCGCTGCGCTGGGAGAGCTGGCGGATGCGGTCGTCGTGACAGGCATGGACTCGGCCGTATCCGCCGTGGTGCTGCTCAAGGAGGAGCAGGCCGGTCGCGCGGCCCTCGTCGTCGCCGAGCCCGATCGTGTGCGGCCGGACACCGGCCGTGAGCTTCCTGCCGGGCGCAGGCTGCTGGAGTCCGTCAGCTGCGACGAGGCCCTGTGGCCGACGGTCGCCGGGCTGCTCGATCGGTGGGTGCTCATCCCCGACCTGCGCCAGGCGCAGGCCCTGCATCGCGAGCATCCGGGACTTGCCTTCGTGACCGATGCCGGCGACGTCCTCGCCGACGGCATAGTCCTGGGCGGCTCGGCCCATGCGCCGAGCCTGCTCGAGGTGCAAGCGGCCTTCGACGAGGCGTCGGCGTCACTGCAGTCGGTCACCCACGAGCTCGAGCGGCTGCGCTTCGACATGACGGCAGCGCGCGAGCGACAGTCGCGTGCGGCGGCCCGGGTTGAGGCAGCGCTTGCGCGCCTGCACGAGTCGGACGCGCACATGGCAGCCGTTGCCGAGCAGCTGGGCCAGCTGGGCCAGGTCAGCCG
>CAYFLP010000030.1:0-14805 GCA_964344045.1 uncultured Bifidobacteriaceae bacterium | reverse complement strand
AGGCCATGCAGGCCGAGAGCACGCTCGAGGGCCAGCGCAAGACCCTGCAGCAGGCGATCGCCAAGAAGCCTGACGGCATCGCCGTTTCCGGCATGGAGACCGACTCCTACGGCGACCTCTACAAGGATGCCGAGAAGAAGGGCATCGTCATCATCTGCTCGGCATGCATGAGCAAGCCGATGGCCGCCCTCAAGTCGACCGACATCGCCGGCCCCAAGGGCCAGGATCTCTACGGCCAGATGATCGCGGCCTACACCGTCGCCAACGTCAAGGGCACCCCGAACGTCCAGATGTTCGGTCTCTCGGTCTACCCGATCCTCAAGCGCTTCGACACTGCCTACGCGGCCTACCTGAAGAAGCTCTCGCCGAGCTCGACCACCAAGTACAACGAGCTCGACTTCGCGACCGGCGTGCCGCAGCAGGTGTCGAACGTCTACAAGTCCAACCCCGGCACCA
This sequence comes from uncultured Bifidobacteriaceae bacterium, assembly GCA_964344045.1. Taxonomy (GTDB): domain Bacteria; phylum Actinomycetota; class Actinomycetes; order S36-B12; family S36-B12; genus UBA10649. The sequence continues at coordinate 14,349 of CAYFLP010000030.1, read as the reverse complement.
ACTTCATCACCTCCGACCTCGGTGACTTCTTCATCGGCGTCGCCCCCGGCCTCACCTCGGCCGGCGCGAAGCCCGGAACTGCACCGATGATCGGCGGCCTGACCGCCGGCAAGGATGCCATCCAGTCGCTGAAGAACAAGACGACCAACGCCTGGACCTGCTACCCGCTGCCGATCGTCGGCTACCGCACGGTGGACGAGTTCGCTCGCTACTGGACGGGCATGCCGTTCGCCAAGGCTGACCTTCCGATGCAGATCCTGACCCAGGAGAACATCAACTCCACCCCGATGACTCCGACGGGTGACTGCCTGCTCGTCAAGGACTACAAGCAGCAGTTCTCGAAGGTCTGGGGCATGTAAGCACAACGGCATCACCAGTGAGGGCCCGGTCGCCAGACCGGGCCCTCACTGCATTCACGACCTCGGGAGGTTCAGCGCACCCATCAGATATGCCCCGTCAGGTGCCACGCGATGAGGGCAGCCAGCCCGACCCCACCCACGACCCAGCCCCACTTGCGCCCAGCCGCGACCACCGGGTCGGAGTAGCCGTATACCGTCGACAGCTGCGACACCAGGAAGGCCGGAATGGTAAGGGCGTACAGCAGCGCAACGGTCTTGTAGGTGTTGTCGGGCGCTATGAAGAAGACAGGGACGAGATAGCCCACGCGCATGATCGTCAGCACGAGCCAGCGACGCACGCCCGGCCGGGAGTCGACCTGCTGGGTCGGGTGGAGAGCGGACCCCACGAACACCGCGGCGCCGGAAAGCGCAAGCAACGGGCTGGCGATCATGGTCACCCAGGCCGTCCACTCCGGCGCGGGGCCGCCGATGCGCAGTGCCAGGCCGACGAGCAGGGCAAGCACCGGCGCCTGGTCGATCCAGCTCGACCGCTTGCGCTGCGGCACCGGAGCATCGCGGCGCAGGAGCCAGGTCCACACGGCGTAGACAGGCGTGCTCAGCCGATCGACGATGACGGCGGTCGTGGCAGCCACCGGCCCGCCGACCGCTGCCGAGATCGGGATGACCCAGAAGTTGGTGTTCGGCGCGGCTGCCCATGACTCCAGGGCGGCCTTGCCGCCATGGCCTGGCTCCTTGGCAGTGAGCACCCAGGCGAGGCCGAAGATCAGCACGCAGACGACGGCGATCACCAAAGACCACAGCACGCTCGACAGCCCGGTAATGCGCCACACCGCCACGATCGACAGGGCTATCGCTCCCGCGAGCAGCTGAGCGCGCACGATCTTGGGCCATACCCGCCCCAGCGCCGGGATCCGCGCCGCCAGGTAGCCCAGCAGTCCGCCGAGCGCATAGGCAAGGACGATCACGGCAGACATGGCACTGCTGACGCTACTCGTGGGCCGCCGTGCACCAGAATGCGGGAATGGAGCGCTTCGCAGGCAAGGTAGCCATCGTCACCGGGGCAGGCTCTGGCCTGGGCCAGGCCACCTGCCTCCGCCTCGCGCGCGAGGGCGCCGACCTCGTCCTCGTCGACATCGTCCCCGCCGGGCTCGACGAGACCGTGCGCCTGGTCCAGGAGGGCTCGCCGAAGTCCCGCATCCTGCCCGTGGTTGCCGACGTCGCGAACGAGGCCGACGTGCAGCGCTATGTCGACGCCACTGTCGCCGAATTCGGCCGCATCGACTGCTTCTTCAACAATGCCGGCGTCGAGGGCCGCCAGAACCTCACGCAGAACTACGGGGCCGACGAGTTCGATCGCGTGCTCGGCATCAACCTGCGCGGGGTGTTCTACGGCATGGCTGCCGTGCTCACGGTGATGGGCGAGCAAGGGCACGGACGCATCGTCAACACGGCCTCCGTGGGTGGTCACCGCGGCGTCGGCAACCAGTCCGGCTACGCGGCCTCCAAGCACGGCGTCGTCGGCCTCACCCGCAACTCAGCAGTCGAGTACGGCGAGAGCGGCATCACGATCAACGCCATCGCGCCCGGCGCGATCATGACTCCCATGGTGCTCGGCGCCCTCAGGCAGGCCGACCCGGACGATCCCGAGGGCTTCGGGCTGCAGTTCGTGCAGGCCAATCCGGCCAAGCGATTCGGCCGGCCGGAGGAGATTGCCAGCGTCGTCGCCTTCCTGCTCAGCGACGACGCCAGCTTCGTCAACGGCGCGCTCATCCCCATCGACGGCGGACAGTCCTACAAGTACTAGAAGATCCCTCTTCGCACGCCACCGTCGAGCGAGAGCATCGATCCGGTCAGCGCATCGGCCGCAGGGTCGAGCAGCACGCCGATCATCCAGGCCACGTCCGATGCACTGGGCATGTGCCCACGCGGATACTCGGCAAGCAATGCAGCGGTCTCCTCCTCTATCGAGACCCCCTTGCCTGCGGCCTTCGACTCGATCAGCTTCTGCACGCGCGGGCTGTCGAACGGCCCTGGCGCGATCAAGTGCACGGACGCCCCGCGGCGCCCGAGCGGCATCACCAACTGACGCACGAGATTGGCGAGCGCGGCATTGGCAACCCCGGCGAGCGGCGCATGCTCGGTCGGCTCCAGGCCGAGGTGGCCGCCGACGGCAACGACGCGACTGCCTTCTCCCAGGCGGTCGTCGACCGCACGCAGCAAGCGCAACAGGCCGCCGGCCTTGAGGTTGACCGCTTCGCCCAGCATTGCGGGAGCGACCTCCATCACCCCCGGTGAACCGGGCAGGCCGATCGCATGCACGACTATCGCGACTCGCCCATCGGGCAGTGCCGCACGAACGACGTCCGCGCACGAATCCTCGCCTACGTCTGCCGCGACCCCGACGGCTCCTGCACCGGGGCTGGCTCCTGAACGGCTCACTGCAACAACCTGCAGGCCCTTGTCGGCGAGGGCCTCGCACACCAACGACCCCAACGTCCCTGTGGCTCCGCTGACAACTGCCACGCCATTGCTCATGGCGCCGACGCTACCGCCTTCGCACGATTAGCCTGAGCGCATGCCAATCGTCACCTTTCACGTCGTCCGAGGCCGGCATGACGATGATGCTCTCGCGCACTTGCTCAGACGCGCATCCCAGCTCTTCGCCGAGGTCACCGAATCGCCCATCGCCCGAACGCGTGCGTTCGTTGACGAGCACCCCGCGACTCGTGCATGCGTCGGTGGTGAGCTCGTGTCACAAGGCGCCGACGAGGCCCCCTTCTTCCAGGCCTACCTACTCGCTGGCCGACCCCAAGGCCAGCGCGATCGGCTGATGAGTGGCTTCACCGACTTGCTGGTCGAGATCCTGGGCACCGACCGAAGCGTCATTCGCGGCGCCATCATCATCGTCGAGCCCAACGACTGGTGCATCGCCGGCGTCTCGGCCGCAGAGCTGCGTGCGGACGAGATTCGCGCCCGCGCCGCCCAGGGCTGACCTCCCCTGCCGCTGAACTTCCGGCCCCACGGCACGCATCGTGCTCCCATGCACAACGCAATGCCGTTAGTGCTAGCGGCACTGACCGTGCGAGTGCTCCCGGCACACGCGCGGGGTGTGGGCGCCGGTCAGGTCGGCGCCAAGCAGATCTGCTGCCTTGAAGTTGGTGCCCTCGAGGTACGCGCCCGTCACGTTCGCGCGCCAGAGCCTCGCACCTGAAAGATTCGCATTGCGTATCCGCGCTTGCGAGAGGTTCGCATGGTCCAACCGGGCATCGGACAGGTCTGCACCACTCAAGTCGGCGCCGGTGAGGTTCGCATTCGACAGTATCGCTCCCACTAACGACGCATTGGCCAGATCGGCTCGCTCCAATCGCGCATGAGACAGGTCTGCCGAATGCATGTGCGCGCGTTCCAAGTTCACGCCAGTGAGGTTGGCGCCTGAGAAGTCGGCAAGAAGGAAGTTGTGACCCGACAGGTCCATGCCGGAGAGGTTCATGCCGGAAAAGTTCGCGTTCGCACAACTCTTGTACCGCGCCTGGAGGCACGGGTGAGGCGCCGCAGCAGCCGCTTCGGTAGCGGGCCCGGCCAAGGTCGGGCTAGGAGATGGACTTGCTGAGGCACTCGCCGATTCCCCGGCCGAGGGACTCGCGGAGGCACTCGTTGCGACTGCCTCAGGGGGCGATTGCGGAGCAGCCGGCGTCGGGGATTCCACCGGTTCACGTGCCAGCGACGACGTGGGCGACACCGGTGGCTGCGCGGTCGCGGTCGGCGCCGACGACATGGACGTGCTTGCCTCGAGCCCGCGCGCGGCAGGCGAAGGGCTCCCGGCAGAGCAACCCAGGACCATCACGGATGCAGCGCACAAGGCGAGGCCTACGCATGCTTGGCGCAACAGGATTCTTCGCATCACGGCTCAGGAGTACACGGGACGTGAACCGGCGAAGAGGTGGGTGCGATGAGCAGGCCGATGACAACTTCGCAGACGGATTGCCGCATGATCGCCTCCCTTGTCCGAGCGCATGCACTCCAGTCAGAGTGAGCCACACCTACCGCCCACACGCCATGCCGGGGTGTCGTGCGGTCCATGATGGGCACATGACGAGTCGCCTCAACCCCTATATCGGCTTCGACGGCAATGCGCGGGCCGCAATGGAGTTCTATCGCGAAGCCTTCGGCGGCGAGCTGGTGCTGCGCACCTATGGCGACTTCGGCCATGCCGATCCGGCCGCCGCCGACCGCATCATGCATGCCCAGCTCGAGACCCCGCTCGGCTTCACCCTGATGGGCGCCGACACTCCCCCAGGCACCCCCTACCCAGGCATGGGTGCCATCACGATCAGCATCAGCGGCAACGACGCCGACGAGTTGCAGGCCTACTGGGACGCGCTCTCGGCGAACGGCACCGTGACGCTGCCGCTGCAGAAGCAGGCGTGGGGCGATGCGTTCGGCATGTGCATCGATGCCTTCGGCATTGCTTGGATGGTCAATATCGCGGCCTAGCCCGATCGAATGCGCCCCCGACGACGGGGGACTTGGGTTCAATGGGCGCATGCCACGGCCGCTCTCCCTGCCTGATCGCGATGCAGCGCTCGCGCACGCCACGGGCATCGTGCTGCATGCGTGGCACGATCTCGACGTCGCACGTGAGCTCGAGCCCGAGCTCACCGCCGAGCAGGCCGCGCTGCTGACGCTGCACCTGCCAGCGGAGGGCATCGATCCGATTGCCGGCCTAGACGAGGCGGCCGGCGTGCTCGACGCCAGCCTCGCGCAGGCACGGCCGCGCTACTTCGCCTACATCGGATCCAGCGGCCTGGAGATTGGCACCCTCGGCGATTTTCTCGCGCACACCTATGACGTGAATCTCGCAACTCAGTCGCGCGCCGCCAGCCTGCTCGAGGCGCAGGCATTGCGCTGGCTTGCGGAGTTCGTCGGATTCCCCGCGGTAATGGGCAACTTCACGAGCGGCGGCCAGCTAAGCAACACCACTGCGCTGGCTGCCGCGCGCGAGCATGCATTGCCCGGCACCCGTACGTCCGGCCTGGCGGGCGCACGCCCGCGCATGTACGTCTCGGCCGAGGCCCACTACTCGAACACGCGTGCTGCCGAAGTCCTCGGGATCGGCGCGGCCAACGTCATCTCCATCCCCATCGACCAGCACCGGCGCATGCGCCCGGACATCCTCGCCGAATGGATGGACGCCGACATCGCGGCAGGCTTCACCCCCGTGGCTGTCGTGGCAAGCGGCGGCACGACGCTCACGGGCACCGTGGATCCCATCGGGCACCTGGCAGCCGTGGCGCACGAGCGCAACAGCTGGCTCCATGTGGATGGCGCCTACGGCCTGCCCGCAGCGAGCACCGCATCGCGCACGCACCTGTTCCAGGGCTTGGCAGATGCGGATTCCGTCAGCATCGATGCCCACAAGTGGATGTTCGTGCCCAAGGCGTGCAGCGCTGTCCTCGTGCGCGATCCTACGATCCTGGCGCGCACGTTCGGCCACGACGAGGCCTACATGCCGCACGAGGACGACGTCGTCCCCAACATGGTCGACACCACGCTCGAGTACTCGCGGCCCTTCCGCGCGCTCAAGCTGTGGCTCGCCTTCCGCGTGCATGGTGCAGACGGACTACGCGAGGCACTCGAGGCCAACATCGCGCAGGCAATGCTCACATATGCACTCGCGTCAGACCATTCGGACTTCGAGGTGCTGCCCGATCCGCCGAATCTCTCGGTGGCACCCATCCGGCACGCTCTGCCGGACTGCCCGGATGTCGATGCCCACAACGATGCCCTCTACAAGGCCATGCAGAGCGACGGCCGCGTATTCATCTCACCCGGCATCATCGATGGCCAGACCTGGCTTCGCCCGTGCTTCACGAACTTCCGCACCACAACGCCCGACGTCGAGACCCTGATCAATGTGGCCGCGGAGATCGGAGAGAAGATCTGCCCGCGGCACTGACGCCACCGGTCGCGATGCACGTGCCCGCACCAGACTCGACGTCATCACGACTGAGTGCGTAGGGCGCCCGGGGCTCGAACCCGGAACCTACGGATTAAAAGTCCGCAGCTCTAACCATTGAGCTAGCGCCCCCGGGCCTGGACGGAAATCTGGTCGGAAACCTCCGGGTCCTTGGTGCCTAACAGTAGCCGTTGGCCGTGTTTCCGATTGATGCTGTGCCGCTGAGCCGTGCGGCGGGCTTGGCCCGGCCGGCTTGGGCTCGGATTCGCGCTAAATGCACGAACCGGAGGTTCCCCGATAGGCGGGAACCCCGGTTGTGTGTGGATTGACTGTCGTTGCATCGGCCGTGGAGGAACGTGCATTCCTGGGTGAGCGGCGAGTATGTGCGGGCGTACTCACCTCGATTGAACGCGAGTTCTCCTTCTCCCTGGTGGAAGAGGTTGATTCGGGCATCGATGTTGCCCTGGGTGCAATCGATGCGAACGACCTGGTAGTGCTTGTGTGCTCCTGTGATGTTCTTGGGTGTTGCGTCCTTGAGGACGTGTAGGGGCGGCCCTGCTAGCGCTGTCGCCTGCTACTTGGTGAACAGGAATTCGACCTTGGCTGCCCAAGGGTCGGTGCTCAGCGTGGTGCTGATCTGCTCGCCGCGAACCCCGCGGTAGATCCCTGTGCCGCCAAGGATGGGAAGGTGGTTGACCTGTCCGATCACTGGGGTCTGATTCCCTAGCGGAACCGTATGGATGCCACCGATGAGGAGCGTTCCTCCCGGCAGTACGAACTCGCGGGTCAGTTCGCGCCATTCCATCTTGCCTGCACCATCCGCGCGAACGATCTGAGCAACGAGGAAGTACTCACCGATCGTCTTCCCGCCTACCTTCTTCGTTACTGGACCATGGCGGAAGAATTCGTCGCCGTCACTGGAGCCGGCAGGGCCTGTATCAAGACTATGGCTGTCGTCGGAACCCAGATAGACGGTCATGCTCGCCGGCAGCGGGCGAGTTGATGCGCCCGAATGAGTCGCTGCAGACGCTGACGCCGTCCCGGCGAAACTCGCGACGAGAAGCGCCGCCGTTGCAAGCGCCGCAGCGCGTCCGAATGCTCGCACTGGCTTCTTCATTGGATGGCCCCTTCACGTGGCTAGGTATGCGTTGAGGTCGTTTTGAAACCTACACCCAACCGCCACCGCGCGTCGGAGGAGGCTCCTTGGAAGAGTCAACTCCCTCACGCGATCGACCCAAGGTCCGAATTCCCCGTCCCGAAACCAGCCAATGTCCGCTCCGTCCCCACCAATCCGGACGCGACATCCATCACGAATAGAGGTTTCCGAGCAGGCCCAGCGCCTCGGAGCTCAGCCGGACCACTAGCGATCGTCCTGCCGGGCACCAAGCGCTCAGGCTGTCGGTGGGCGTCAGCGCCAGACGAGCCTGGAACCCTTCTTCACGCACTTCAGCGAGCCGCTGTGAGCACCGGCCTTCGCGCAGCGCTTTCCGGCCTTAGCCGATGCGGCGGCCGGCGACGTTCCGCCCGCGTTCGCCACAGGTCGCGCCGTGGGCGCGCCCGCGTAGAGGTACGTGGTCGCTGTAGCGACGTCATTGAGGGTCGCCATGTCGGTGCGGCCGTGCGTTGCGAGGAAGTCGACCTTGGCAGCATCGCCCGACGCAGCACCGTCCAGCTGCCGCTGCGAGATGACCGGCACGTACACCTCCCAGATGTCTCCGCGCTGAAGGGTCACGGTGTTGACGACGGTCACTCCCTGGCCGAGGTCCATCGTCTTCTGCACGCAGTTGCCATCGGTCACCGTCTGCGTCTGCGGCGCGGTGCCGTCCGGCAGGAAGAGTGCCCCCGGCGAGTAGCGGCAGAACATCGGGATGGAGCCATTGCTGTCGATGGTGACTCCCGCCGGCAACCGGATGGCGCTCGTGAACGTGTCGCTGTCGGCGCCCCCGGAGATCTCGGAGAAGTTGGTCTGCAGGCGCAGGTAGGTAGCCGTGCCGGCAGGCGAGGCCTCATGCGCCTTGGTGTCGTAGAGAACTCCGATGCGGTGCGTCGAGTAGCGCGGGTGGGTGGACGAGCTGGCCGTGTTGATCCACTGGTAGATGTCAGCGACGTCCGAGAAGACCCACAGCGAGGGATCGTCGGTGAGATTCGTGATGGCGTCGGCATGCGCAGCCGGGGCTGCGATGGAGCCTGCCGCCACGAGGGCTACAGCAGCGGTGGCAGTGGTCAGGACGCGGCGAAGTCCACGCATGGAAAAGCCTTTCGGGCACGAAGCAGGGGCGGGTACCCCTGCAGACTCCTGCTGGTATCGGCCCGAACTCCCGTGGCTAAACCTGTTGTCTAGTGAATTTCCGGTCCTGGCCAACCGCGGCCGGCCCGCTTCCTAGTCCTTGGACTGACGCAGCCAGACCCCCGGCGGATAGGCGTTGGCCACCCAGTTGCCGCGATAGACGATCAACGTGCCGTCCGGTTCCTCCTTCGCCCAGGGCACGACCCGCTCGATGCTCTCGATGATGGGCCGCGACTTGCAGTAGGGGCAGAAGTCGCGCTTGGGGATGATCTGGCCGCACGTGGCATGCAGGAAGCCCGCTTCGATGACGTCCTGGGCTCCACTGGCAAGACTCACTCGGATGGCCATGCAGGAATTGTGGCGTGCTGAGCGCCGCCCAGGGGTGGCCTACCAGAAGATGTGGTGTCCATCGTTCGGCTCGACAGGCGGCCTCACCCCGAACTCGGCCCGCACCTGAGCGAGCGGGATCGGCGCCAATTCGAAGTGATCGACCAGGGAGAAGTCCGCGGCGCAGAGGCCACCCCGTCGCATTTCCTCGCCCAGGAGTTGCGCGGCCGGCTGCCCTGCGAGAAGTGCGGTGTCAGCCTGGCGCAGGTGATCGGGCTGCGCGAAGCCGGCTTCGTGCGCGATCAACGAGGCGAGCAGGGCTGCCCGGTTGATGCGCGAGTTGTTCATGGCGAACTGGAAGGCGCTCAATGCGACTTCTCCTGCGGCAGTGGTCGACAGGCCCGCGATCACATGGGTCATGTCGTGCGCGACGAAGAAGTGGTTGATGGACGAAGCCTCGACGCCGGGCAGCTTGAGGTTGAAGCGCTCGTAGAAGGCCACATATGCCCGGCCGAGGGAGTCAGGTGCGTACTCGGCGAACGCGCCGAGTCGTTGCGCCAGTTCAGGTTCAGGCTGCGCTGCATCGAACGGCAGGTTCCGCAGCGAAGGCTCGGACCGCTCGGCCAGGTCCGACGCTAGGAACCTCGCATAGTCGTCCTTGGCGGAATCGACGCCTTCGGTGATCAAGTCCTGGAAGATCTGCAGGTCGTCGCCTTCGACACCCAGCGCATCGGCGTACGCCTGGACCATGTCGACCTGCGCAGGACTCTGCGGATGCCGGCAGGCCTCCAGGGTCATGTGAAGTTCGTGGAACATCTCCCGCTGGTCGTCGTCGCGCAGGAGGCTCGCGATGTCCGACGGGGTGCGCCCGGGCACCGCACGCGGGTCGAGGTCGGGCCTAGTCCACACATGGGTCGTGATCGCGCGGAGCACGCTGATCTGCTCGTTCGTAGGTCCGCCATCGACATCGATCCCTGCCATGAGGCCGCCCACGAAAGGCTCGACCAGTTCAGCCGGAAGGGACAGTGTCACGGGGCGCTCCTGTGCAGGCCTCGCCACCCGCTACTCCTGCGAGCGACGTCACGCGATGATGTCACGCTGGTGCGCAGCAGCGCGCGCCAAGGCTTCCGCGGCCGTAGAAGCACCCACCCCGCTCGCCGCCGGAGGACAGGCGCTGGCGAGGTCCGCAAGGAGTGCGCGGTTCGCGTCGGCAATGCTCGCGGCGATCGATTGCGCGGTTGCAGCAGTCCACGGGCCCGCCTCGTGCAGTTCACGTGCCGCCTGTTCAACTCCGCCCGGGCCGAAGCTGACGCGGTTGACGCTGGCAGCGCCGTCCGCGGCCGTGACCCGCAGGGGCAGCAGGCTGCCGCTGCGCGAGCGGCCACGGGCCTCGACAGTGACCTCACCCGCTCCCTCGACCTCCACGGTGAGCGGCGCACTGTGCGCGTAGGGGTTGGAAGCGTCGGCGAACCCGTAGACGACCGCCATGCCCATGGCATCGCGCTGCAGGCCATAGTCGAGGAAGCACTCGTCCCCGCTCGCGGCATGCGCGACGGCGACGGTGAATTCCGTTCCCGTCCATTGGCCCACTGCGCCGCGCGCATCGTGATTGAGCAGGTCGAGGAGCGGCAGGGCCACTGGCTCTGGCTCGTGGGAGTGCTGAGTCGGAAGGCGCAGGACCCGGTTGCTCCAGAACAGCGAGGCAGGGGTGGGCTGGCGCACGCGGAACCGCGGGCGGAAGGCGCGAACGGCCCCGATCACCTCGGACGAGAGGTCCGGTGCCAGCACTGGATGGGCCTGGCAGATCCACGGGATCTTGCCCATCGCATTGTGCAGCGAGGTCTGCAGGACCAGCAGGCCCAGTTCCTCCGGCTCCAACTCCGCCACCAGGCCGTCGACCTCGAGCAGTTCGTCGGAGCCGGTCCAGGTGGCCTTGCCGATCCGCACGAAGGCCGCTGCCGGGATGCGCATGAGCGGTTCGCCATCCGGGACGTCGCAGCGCACGCTCAACTGGCCGTCGCGCGCCTCGAAACGCGCCTCAGGGTGCACCCATCCGCCCAGTTCCAGCACGGCCTCGACTGTGCCGGCGAGGAAGTCCTCGACGAGCGCGTCATCGGCATCGACGTATCGCCAGGGGTCGATCGGGAAGCTCACGGGCACATCTTGCCCGTGGCACCCGGTGGGGAAAAGAACGGTGGCCCTGCCGCCTCAGCTCGGAGCAGGGCCACCGACATGGCATCTCGGGGGATTGGATGCCATGGTCCTCGGGCAGGCAGGCGGCTACCTGATATGGATCACCAGGCTCTGGGTGATGGTCGACTTGCCATTCGCTCCCGTGGCGGTGAACTTCACGACGGCGTTCCTCTTCGACGAGTTCGCATTGTCGTTGATCGTGTAGTTCAGCTGGCCGGCGGAGCAGCCCGCACCCGGCATGGTCGCCAGGGTGACGGCGTCCTGCTTGCCTGGCACGAACGCCCTGAAGTTCGTGGTGCCCGTCGCGCACACCTTGGCGTTGGGAACGTTGACGCTCACCGAACCGCCCACCGGGATGGTGACCGCGTCCGGAAGGCTCGTGACATTCACCGATGCCGCGTATGCGACACCCGACAGGGCGATCCCAGCAGCGCCGGCGGCAACCGCCGCACCCGCTGCCATCCGCGCTATGCGCTTGCCATTCATCGTCGATCACTCCTCGCTCGCACGCTCGGTGCATTGACTCAACGGTAAGTCACCGCTTGCGACGAGCCTAGGGTGACAATGGTCATTGACCGGTTACGTTCGCCGTGAACGCTCGGCGCTCCCAGGGAAGAGGCAGTCATGAAGCGCACCAATGCAGCAGTGGCAGTGGCCGTGAGCGCCATGGCCCTCGTGGCAATCGCCGGGTGCTCGAGTTCTGCCGGCTCGTCCGGCACTACCTCGGCTCCTGCCGCAGCGAGCTCGGCCCCAGCGGCAGACCCGAACCAGCCCTCGGCCGAGATCGTCGCCCTGTGCGACAAGACGGTCGCCGACAAGATGAGCCAGGCCGATGCCGAGGCGGCCGTCGCCGCAGCCGGCTTCACCTCGCGCATCGGGTCGGTCGACGGAGAGCCCAAGCCGCTCACGATGGACTACCGCCTCGACCGCATGACATTCGACATCGAGAACGGGGTCGTCACGGCCTGCCAGGTCGGATAATCGCCGGGTGAGCGATTCGCCTGAGCGTCCGTGGTGGCATCACGCTGCCGTCTACCAGGTCTATCCGCGTTCCTTCCGCGATACCGATGGCGACGGCATGGGCGACCTGCGTGGCGTGATCGCAGGACTCGACTACCTCGCTGATCTCGGCGTCGACGCGATCTGGCTCTCGCCGTTCTATCCCTCGCCCGGCCACGACGCCGGCTACGACGTCGCAGACCCGCGCGGCGTCGACCCGATGTTCGGCACGCTCGACGACGCACGCGAACTCATCGACCAGGCCCACGCACGCGGCCTACGCGTCATCGTCGACGTCGTGCCCAACCACAGTTCCAGCGAGCGCGACTGGTTCCGCGAGGCACTCGCCTCGCCTCCGGGCAGCCCTGCCCGTGGCCGCTACCACTTCCTCGACGGTCGCGGAGACGGCTCGATGCCGCCCAACAACTGGGTCAGCTGGTTCGGCGGGGGCGCCTGGGAGCGCGTCACCGAGGCCGACGGCTCCCCGGGCCAGTGGTACCTGCACTCCTTCGACATCTCGCAGCCCGATCTCAACTGGGCGAACCCCGAGGTCGTGGCCGACGGCCTCGAAACCCTGCGCTTCTGGCTCGATCTCGGCGCGGACGGCTTCCGCGTGGATGTCGCGCTCGGGCTATGCAAGGACATGACCTACCCGGACATCGACGACCCGGAGGGCCTGATCCTGGCACTGCGCGCCGACCTGGATGACGGCTCCGTCGAGTCGATGGAGAAGCGCCGGCGCGTGTGCAATTCGGCCGTGCTCGACCGCGACGAGCTGCAGGACGTCTACCGCGGCTGGCGCGCCCTGATGGACGAATACGACGGTGATCGCATGGCGGTGTGCGAGGCCTGGCTGCCGCCTGAGCGCGCAGCACGCTACGTCATGCCCGACACGCTGCACCAGATCTTCAACTTCGACTTCCTCGCTGCACCGTGGGATGCCGAGCGCATCGCAGCCGTGATCGAGTCGACCATCTCCGGCCTCGAGCCGGTCGGCGCACCGCCCACGTGGTGCCTGTCGAACCATGACAGCCCCCGGGTTCCGTCCCGCCTGGGCGGGGGCGAGGAGGGCCTGCGCCGCGCGCGCGCGATGGCACTCATCGCACAGGCGCTGCCGGGGGCGGTCTACGTGTACCAGGGCGAGGAGCTCGGCCTGAGCGACGCCGACCTGCCCGATGGGGCCCGGCAGGACCCCGTCTTCTTCCGCACGCACGGCGAGCAGAAGGGCCGCGACGGCGCCCGCGTGCCGCTGCCGTGGTCGGGCGGCCAGGCGCCGTATGGATTCTCGAACTCTCCTGACACGTGGCTCCCGATGCCCGCTGGCTGGGAATCGCAGACGGTCGAGGCCGAGAGCAACGACCCGGCGAGCGTGCTGCACCAGTACCGCATGATGCTGCACCTGCGGCACGCTCTCACCGACCTGCAGGGCGACGACGTCGAGGTGAGCGTGCGCGACGGAGTGCTCGAGCTGCGCCGGGGGCGTTCGTTCGCCTGCGTCGTCAATCTCGGCTCGGACGTCGTATCGGCAACAGGCACGCTGCTTGTCAGCAGCGGTGATGCGGTATCGGACAACGAGGGTGTCGTCGTGCTCCCGCCCTCGACCGGGGCGTGGCTGGCTCTCTAGCTCGGCTCGGGAAGGCGCACGTCGATGATCGTGCGCACTCCTGCCGCCACTGCTGAAGCGATGCCGATCTCGCTGTCCTCGTAGACGACTACCTCATCAGGCCCGAAGCCGATCCCGCGCATGCCGGCGAGATAGAGATCTGGCGCCGGCTTGCTGTTCACGACGTCGTCGGCAGTGACGATGAAATCGAACAGGTCGACGATGCCTACGGCTTCCAGCGACCCGATGACCGGCTGCCGGAACCCGCCCGAGCACACCGCCATGGGCAGCACGCCGTGATACCTCCGGGCGAGGTCGACCACGTGCTCAAGCGGCTCGAGAAGGTGCAGGCGCTCGTCGAACAGCGCGATGCTCTCCTCGCGCAGCTCGAGGATCAGCTCGTCGGAAGCGTCCGGGATAGCAGCGAGCACGAAGGGCTCGAGGGCAACGTTGCCCGTCTCCTCCCACCACTCATCGGTGAGCTCGAAGTCGAAGCGGGCGAACATCTCCGCCCACACCACCTTGTGCAGGCCCATGGTGTCGACAAGCGTGCCGTCGCAGTCGAAGAGCAGGGCACGCGTGCCCTCGGGCGGGTTCAGGTAGGTGAAGGGCACCCGACCACCGT
>CAYFLP010000029.1:14183-14856 GCA_964344045.1 uncultured Bifidobacteriaceae bacterium | reverse complement strand
CTGCGCTACCTCGACGCGTCCTTCGGGGCCGATGCCGTCCAGGATTTCGCGGCTGCTCGGGCACGGCGGCTGAGCGAGGCACTCGCCAGCGCCGGGGTTTCCAGCGCCGGGGTTGCCGGTGCCCAGGGCGCTGCTGATCCCGATGCCCTTGCGGCGGCCCTCTCGGCTATCGGCTACGCCGCGGAGGTAGAGCCGCTGACGGGCGTTGCCGTCCAGCTGTGCCAGCACCACTGCCCGGTCGTCGACGCCGCACGTGAGTTCCCCGCGCTCTGCGAGGCCGAGACCACCGAGCTGGGCCGGGTGCTGGGCACGCACGTCACCCGGCTGGCGACCTTGGCGCACGGCGACGAGGTCTGCACGACAGTGATCCCCGTGCCCGCAGGACCCCCGATGAACGCAGGACCCTCGATGAACGCAGTCCCGGCAGTCCCCGCACCACGTACCGCCCGCGGAAAGGCAAGCGCATGAGCACTACGAGCGAGACCGCACAGGCCATCGACGAGATCGGCAAGTACGAGTTCGGCTGGCATGACGCCGACGACAAGGGCGCGACCGCGCGTCGCGGCCTCAATGAGGAGGTCGTCCGCGACATCAGCGCCAAGAAGGGCGAGCCGCAGTGGATGCTCGACCTGCGACTGAAGGGCCTGCGGCTGTTCGATCGCAAGCCGATGCC
>CAYFLP010000029.1:0-14173 GCA_964344045.1 uncultured Bifidobacteriaceae bacterium | reverse complement strand
TTCTCGGCCTCGGGGATGCCCTCCTGGGGTGCCGACCTGTCGGGGATCGACTTCGACAACATCAAGTACTTCGTGCGCTCGACCGAGAAGCAGGCGAACAGCTGGGAGGACCTGCCCGACGACATCAAGGCGACGTATGACCGGCTGGGCATCCCCGAGGCCGAGAAGCAGCGCCTGGTCGCAGGCGTCGCGGCCCAGTACGAGTCGGAGGTCGTCTATCACAAGATCCGTGAGGACCTCGAGGAGCAGGGCGTCATCTTCCTCGACACCGACACCGGCCTCAAGGAGCATGAGGACATCTTCCGCGAGTACTTCGGCACCGTGATCCCCGTCGGCGACAACAAGTTCGCCGCGCTCAACACGGCCGTGTGGTCCGGGGGCTCCTTCATCTACGTGCCCAAGGGCGTGCACGTGGAGATCCCGCTCCAGGCCTACTTCCGCATCAACACCGAGAACATGGGCCAGTTCGAGCGCACCTTGATCATCGTCGACGAGGACGCCTACGTGCACTACGTCGAAGGCTGCACTGCGCCCATCTACTCGTCCGACTCCCTGCATTCCGCGGTGGTCGAGATCATCGTGCGCAAGGGCGGCCGCTGCCGCTACACCACGATCCAGAACTGGTCCACCAACGTCTACAACCTCGTGACAAAGCGCGCCGTGGCGCACGAGGGGGCGACGATGGAGTGGATCGACGGCAACATCGGATCGAAGGTCACCATGAAGTACCCCGCCGTGTGGATGACGGGGGAGGGCGCCAAGGGCGAGACCTTGTCGATTGCCTTCGCCGGCGAGGGACAGCACCAAGATGCTGGGACGAAGATGGTGCATGCCGCGCCGCGGACATCGTCGACCGTCGTGTCGAAGTCCGTTGCACGCGGCGGCGGGCGCTCGTCCTACCGCGGACTCGTGCAGGTGCTCGAGGGCGCCCACGGATCGCGGAGCACGGTGAAGTGCGATGCGCTGCTCGTGGACGACATCTCGCGCAGCGACACGTATCCCTATGCCGACGTCCGCGAGGACGACGCCTCCATCGGCCACGAGGCGACCGTGTCGAAGGTCAGCGCCGACCAGCTCTTCTACCTCATGTCGCGCGGCCTGGGCGAGGACGAGGCGATGGCCATGATCGTGCGCGGCTTCGTCGAGCCGATCGCACGCGAGCTGCCCATGGAGTACGCGCTCGAGCTCAACCGCCTCATCGAGCTCCAGATGGAAGGTGCAGTCGGATGACCGCTGTCATCACCCCGCCTGCCGACCTCGCTCCGCGGGTTGCGTCGTACGACCCCGCTGAGTTCCCCGTCCCCACGGGCCGCGAGGAGGCCTGGCGCTTCACGCCGCTCGAGCGCATCGCCGACTTCATGGAGGTGCAGGGCGATGCGGGCCACGTGACGTCCGAGACGAACGCCTACGTGAGCAACATGCCGGTTGCCGAGGCGCATGACGGGTGGGTGCCCACCGACCGTCCGTCGGCCATTGCCCGGGCACACGCGAACAACGCTGTCGTCGTCTCGATCCCAGCGGACGCCGTCCTCGACTCCCCGGTGGTGGTCCGCCTCCAGGCCTCCGCCCGCACTGCGTACGGGCACGTGGTCGTGCGCGCGGGTCACCACTCCCGCGCGACCGTTGTCATCGAGCACGACCTGGCGGCCGACGTGGCCGGTGCGCTCGTCGTCCTCGTGGGCGATGGGGCCGATCTCACCGTCACGTCGCTGATGGACGGCTCGGACTCCTCGCGCCAGCTGTGGCACCGGCCGGCGCGCATCGGCCGGGATGCGCGTTTCGTCGGCGCGCAGGCGGCTCTCGCGGGCGGAGTCGTCCGAATGCTGCCGTCGGTGGAGTACTCAGGTTCCGGCGGCCACGCCGAGCTCCTGGGTGCCTTCTTGGTAACGGGGCGCCGTGCCGTCGAGCACCGGATCTTCGTCGATCACAACCAGCCGCACTGCTCCAGCAACGTTGCCTACAAGGGCACCCTCTCCGGGGCCGGGGCTCAGTCCGTCTGGGTCGGCGACATCCTCGTGCGGCGCGAGGGCATAGGCACCGACACCTATGAGATGAACCGAAACCTCATACTCGACGAGGGTGCCGTCGCGCATGCCGTTCCCAACCTCGAGCTCGAGACGGCAGACATCGTCCGTGCGGGCCACGCGAGCGCCACGGG
This sequence comes from uncultured Bifidobacteriaceae bacterium, assembly GCA_964344045.1. Taxonomy (GTDB): domain Bacteria; phylum Actinomycetota; class Actinomycetes; order S36-B12; family S36-B12; genus UBA10649. Next base: position 12,015 of record CAYFLP010000029.1, on the reverse strand, counting down.
CCGCTTCGACGACGAGCAGCTGTTCTACCTGATGGCCCGCGGCATCCCCGAGCCGCTGGCGCGGCAGCTCGTCGTGCGCGGCTTCTTCGCCGACGTCGTGGCGCGCATTGCCGACCCCGAGTGGGCGGATCAGCTGATGCTGCGCATCGAGGCGCGGCTGGGCATGCAGGCTGACGAGGCGACCGCATGAGTGCCGCAGCTTTCGTCGCGACCGTGCCCGCAGCGGACGTTGCGCAGGGCACCGCCGTGCGTGTCGTCGTAGACGGGGTGGCGATCGCTGTCGTCCATGCAGACGACGGCTTCCATGCGCTCGCCGATCGCTGCTCGCATGCGGACGTGTCGCTGGCCGAAGGCGACGTCGTCGGCTGCACCATCGAGTGCTGGCTGCATGGCAGTGCGTTCGACCTTGCCACGGGTGTCCCGCTGAGCCCGCCCGCGGTCGCTCCTGTCCGTGTCTACCCGGTGCGCGTGAGCGACGCCGGCATCGTCGAAGTCGAAATCACCTCATCCGCCGAAGGGGCATCATGAGCACGCTCGTCATCACCGACCTCCATGCATCCGTCGTCACCGACGACGGCCTGCGCGAGATCCTGCGCGGAGTCGACCTCACCATCGAGTCCGGCGTGGTCAACGCGATCATGGGCCCCAATGGCTCCGGCAAGTCCACGCTTGCCTATGTCATCGCCGGCCACCCCAAGTACGTCGTGACTCAGGGCTCGATCACCCTCGATGGCGCGGACGTTCTCGCCATGTCCGTCGACGAGCGTGCGCGGGCCGGCATCTTCCTGGCCATGCAGTATCCCGTCGAGGTACCGGGGGTTTCGGTCGCCAACTTCATGCGCACCTCCGCGACTGCCGTGCGCGGTGAGGCTCCCAAGCTCCGCACCTGGATCAAGGAGATGAAGGAGGCCATGTCCGGCCTGCAGATGGATCCGGCCTTCTCCGAGCGCAGCGTCAACGAAGGCTTCTCAGGCGGAGAGAAGAAGCGGTTCGAGATGCTTCAGCTGTCGCTGCTCAAGCCGCGCATCGCGATCCTCGACGAAACCGACTCGGGCCTCGACGTCGACGCCCTGCGCATCGTTGCCGAGGGCTTCAACGCCTACCGCTCGGAGCATGAGGTCGGCTCGCTGCTGATCACGCACTACACCCGGATCCTGCGCTACATCACGCCAGACGTAGTGCACGTCTTCGTCGACGGGCGCATCGTCGAGAGCGGCGGCGCAGACCTCGCGGAGGTACTCGAGTCGGAAGGCTACGAGCGCTTCACGTCGGCCGTGAACGGCTGACCGATGACCGATCTCGCCCCCGCGAGGCCCGTGGCCCTCGACCCGTCGCACGTGAAGCAGGACTTCCCAGTCCTGGCCCGCACCGTGCGCGGCGAGCGCCCGCTCGTCTACCTCGACAGTGCGGCCACGAGCCAAAAGCCCAGGGCCGTCCTCGACGCGGAGCGCCGCTACTACGAGACCTGCAACGCGGCCGTGCACCGAGGGGCGCACCAGCTTGCGGAGGAGGCGACCGATGCATATGAAGGTGCCCGCGCAGCCATCTCGTCGTTCGTGGGCGGTGCGCCGGACGAGCTGGTCTTCACGAAGAATGCCACCGAGAGCCTGAACCTGGCTGCCTATGCATTCGCCAACGCGACCGCGAAGGCCCGCCAGGGCGACCTTGACGTCGATCCGCGCTTCGTCGTGGGTCCCGGCGACTCGCTCGTGGTCACCCAGATGGAGCACCATGCGAACCTGGTGCCCTGGCAGGAAGTGGCTGCCAAGACGGGAGCGACCCTGCGCTGGCTGGGACTCACGGATGCCGGTCGCCTCGACCTCGGCGAGCTCGACCGCATCGTCGACGAGACGACCAAGGTCGTGTCCGTTGCGCACCAGTCCAATCTCCTGGGCACGGTGAACGACGTGCGCTCGGTTATGGACCGGGCCCACCATGTGGGAGCGGTTGGCATCGTCGACGCCTGCCAGTCCGTCCCGCACATGCCGGTGTCGGCGCCCGAGCTCGGCGCCGACCTGCTCGCCTGGAGCGCGCACAAGATGCTCGGGCCAACCGGGCTGGGCATGCTCTGGGGCCGAGGGGAGGTCCTGAACGCCATGCCGCCCTTCCTCACGGGCGGTTCCATGATCGAGACGGTCTTCATGGAGCACAGCACGTACGCGCCAGCGCCGAAGCGCTTCGAGGCGGGAACCCCGATGGTCGCGCAGGCCGTGGGCACCGCTGCCGCGGTGGAGTACTTGCGCGGGCTGGGCATGGACGCCGTGGCTGCCCATGAGCACCGGCTGACCGGATACGCACTCGGTCGCCTGGGCGAGCTCGCCGGGGTGCGCGTGATCGGGCCCGATGACAACGTCGACCGGGGGAGTGCCATCTCCTTCGTCGTCGACGGGATCCATCCGCATGACGTCGGCCAGTTCCTCGACGACCGCGGAGTCGCGGTACGCGTGGGCCATCACTGCGCCTGGCCCACCTGCCGGCGCTATGACGTGCCCGCGACCACCCGCATCTCGACGTATGTGTACAACGACGAGTCGGATATCGACGTCGCCGTCGAGGGCATCCTCGCCGCGCAGAAGTTCTTCGGAGCCTGACATGGACATGCAATCGCTCTACCAGGACATCATCCTCGACCACTACAAGCACCCCAGGGGCCGCGGACCCATCGCCGACCCGGCCGGGGTCGCTCACCACGTCAATCCGACCTGCGGGGACGAGGTGACGGTGCAGGTGCGCGTCGACGATGACGGCAACCTCGTCATCGGCTACGAAGGACAGGGCTGCTCGATCTCGCAGGCCAGCGCGAGCGTGATGTCGGAGATGCTCGCGGGGGAGTCGGCCGACCATGCGGCGCAGGTGCGCGCTGCATTCCTCGAGTTGATGCATGCGCAGGGTGCGGGAGAGCCCGACGAGGAGGTACTCGGTGACGGGATCGCCTTCGCCGGCGTGGCAAAGTATCCGGCGCGCGTGAAGTGCGCCCTGCTGCCATGGATGGCGCTGCAGGACGCGGAGATCAAGGCTGGCATAGTCGGCGACGGCACCATCGAAGGAAGGCAGTCATGAGCAGCGCGACCGAGGACGACGTTATCGAGGCGCTCAAGGACGTCGTCGATCCCGAGCTGGGGATCAACGTCGTCGACCTGGGGCTCGTGTACGGCGTGACCCTCGACGAGGCCAACGTGGCTACGGTCGACATGACCTTGACCTCGGCGGCTTGCCCGCTCACCGACGTGATCGAGGACCAGACGCGCTCTGCGCTGTCCTCGGTAGTCAATGACTTCCGCATCAACTGGGTGTGGATGCCGCCGTGGGGCCCCGACAAGATCACGGATGACGGCCGCGAGATGCTGAGGGCCCTCGGCTTCAACGTCTAGCTGGCAACCACCTTCGGCGTCTAGGACGACATGATCAGTGCAACGGGCCTCGAGGTCCGCGCAGGCTCGAGCCTGCTCATCGAGAACGCGAACCTGCGGGTCGCCAAGGGCGACCGGATCGGCCTCGTGGGCCGGAACGGGGCAGGCAAGACGACCCTTACGCGCATCCTCGCCCAGGAATCGATGCCCGCAGGCGGCAGCGTGACCTCCAGCGGGACCATCGGCTACCTGCCGCAGGATCCGCGCTCGAGCGACCCGCAGGAGATCGCCCGCGACCGCATCCTCAGCGCCCGCGGGCTCCACGGCGTCGTGCGACGCATGCAGGAGGCAAGCCTGGGCATGTCGACCGATGACGACGAGGAGCGCGAACGCCTGATCGCCAGGTATGCACGGGCCGAGGCGGAGTTCGAGGCGCTTGGCGGCTACGCGGTCGAGTCGCAGGCTGCCGCGATCGCCGCCAGCGTCGGGCTGCCCGAGCGCATCCTCGCCCAGCCGCTGGGCACCCTCTCCGGAGGCCAGCGCCGTCGCATAGAGCTGGCACGCATCCTGTTCGGGGGAGCGGACGTACTCCTGCTCGACGAGCCGACCAACCACCTCGACGCAGACTCGGTGCGATGGCTCCGCAAGTTCTTGTCGACCTACGACGGTGGGTTCATCGTCATCAGCCACGACACCGACCTACTGGGCGACACGGTCAACAAGGTGTGGCACCTGGATGCCAACCGCCAGGCGATCGACACCTATGCGATGGGCTGGAAGACCTACCTGACGGCACGCGAAACCGATGAGAGGCGCCGCAAGCGCGAGCGCCGCAACGCAGAGCAGCAGGCCGACGCACTGCGCAGCCAGGCCGAGAAGATGCGGGCCAAGGCAACAAAGGCCAAGGCTGCGCAGTCGATGCTCAAGCGAGCGGACAAGCTCCTCGCCGGCAGCGAGGGCGCCCGCCAGCGCGACAAGGTCGCAGCGCTGCGCTTTCCCGATCCCAAGCCGTGCGGCAAAGTCCCCCTCACTGGATCAGGGCTCTCGCGCTCCTATGGCTCGTTGGAGGTCTTCACGGACGTCGACCTGGCCATCGACCGTGGCAGCCGGGTCGTGATCCTCGGGCTCAACGGCGCAGGGAAGACAACCCTCCTGCGGATCCTGGCCGGAGTGGACGCCCCGGACACCGGTGCCATCGAGCCAGGCCATGGGGCCGTCGTCGGCTACTACGCGCAGGAGCACGAGACCCTCGACCCCAAGGCCACCGTCCTCGAGACGATGCGCAGTGCCGCGCCCCACCTCGACGACACCCGCCAGCGGACCGTGCTGGGCTCCTTCCTCTTCGAGGGCGATGCCGTCGACAAGCCCACGGGCGTCCTGTCCGGCGGCGAGAAGACCCGCCTCGCACTGGCCTGCCTCGTCGTGTCGGGTGCAAACGTGCTCCTCCTCGACGAGCCGACGAACAACCTCGACCCGGCCAGTCGCGCGGAGGTCCTCGGCGCACTGGCGTCCTACTCGGGTGCCGTCGTGCTCGTCACGCATGACCCGGGAGCCGTCGCGGCATTGAGCCCCGAGCGCGTCCTGCTGCTTCCCGACGGCGATGAGGATCTGTGGAACGACGACTACGCCGATCTCGTGGAGCTCGCATGAGCCTGCCCAGCGAGGCCGACGGCGTCCGCATCGCGATCGATGGCCCGATCCTGCGCGTCACGCTCTGCGCACCGGAGGTGCTCAACGCGCAGACGCCGGGCACGTGGTCGCGCCTGGCCGCCGTGCCGGCGCACCTCGATGAGCGGGTGAGGCTGGTAGTCGTCGAAGGGCAGGGCCGATCCTTCTCCGCAGGCCTCGACAGGCGCATGCTCACAGCGGAGGGCATCGCCGGGCAGGGGTCGCTCGCCGAGGTCGCGCGCGGGGACGACGCGGCCATCGACGCATTCATCCGCAGGGCCCAGGCAGGCTTCACCTGGCAGCAGGGGCTGGCAGTGCCCGTCGTCGCCTACGTGCACGGGCATGCGATCGGGGCTGGCTTCCAGCTGGCACTCGCGGCAGACATCGTGATCGTCGCACCCGATGCGAGGTTCGCCATGCGCGAGACAGGGCTGGGGCTGGTTCCCGACCTTGGCGGCACCGCGCCGCTCGTGCGCTCGCTGGGCTACCAGGGGGCGCTGGAGGCCTGCCTGACCGGCCGCGAGATCGATGCGATCGAGGCCGTGCGGCGGGGGCTGGCGCTGGAGATGGTCGAGCATGAGGACTGGCCCGAGCATCAAGCCCGCCTGGCTGGCGGGCTGGCCTCACTCCTGCCGGGAGCGGTTGCCGATCTCAAGGCCCTGCTGCGCGGGCTCGTCGACGCTGGCCCACAGCTCGAGCGCGAGCGGGCCGCACAGGCAGGGCGCCTGCGCGACGTGGCCTCGCGCAATGGCACGCCCGCTCATGGCGGCTGGGCGCGAACGACAGGAGAGCATGCATGAGCTTCGACTCCTCGTGGCACGCCTACCGGTCGATGACCCGCGACCGGTCGGTCGCCGACAAGAAGCTCAGCCGTGAGCTCGTGCGCCGGATCCTCGGCTACGCCCGGCCCTACAAGGCCTTGATCTGGATCTTCCTCGTCACTCTCGTCGGAACCTCGCTGCTGAGCGTCGCGCAGCCGCTCATGATCCCCAGGCTGGTCGACGACGGCATCAGCCAGGGCAACGCCAAGGTCGTCACGACAATGGCCTTGATCATCGCGCTGCTTGCCGTCCTCGACGCAGGCCTCGGCCTCGTGAGCCGCTATTACAGCGCCCGCATCGGCGAGGGGCTCATCTACGACCTGCGGACCCAGGTCTACGACCACGTTCAACGCCAGTCGGTGGCCTTCTTCACCCGGGCCCAGACCGGTGCGCTGATCTCGCGGCTCAACAGCGACGTGATCGGTGCCCAGCAGGCCTTCACCTCCACCCTCGGGGGCGTGCTCGGCAACCTGATCTCGGCAGGCATCGTCCTGACGACGATGCTGCTGCTCTCCTGGCAGATCACGGTGGTGTCACTGCTGCTCGTGCCCGTCTTCTTGCTCCCTGCGCGATGGATGGGACGGCGCCTGCAGTCGCTCACGCGCGAGCAGATGGGGCTCAACGCCGACATGAGCACGCAGATGACCGAGCGCTTCAACGTCGCGGGCGCGCTCCTGGTCAAGCTGTTCGGGCGTCCGGACGAGGAGGCGGCCGCCTTCTCCTCGCGTGCCGGGCGCGTGCGTGACATCGGCGTGCGCATGGCCATGGCCAACCGATGGTTCTTCACCGCTCTCACCTTGGTTGCGGCACTCGCGACAGCGATCGTGTACGGGCTCGGCGGCAACCTCGTCGTGTCCGGCGCGCTGACGCTCGGCACCCTCCTCGCCATGGTCGGCCTGCTCGCCCAGCTCTATGGCCCGCTCACCGCGCTGTCCAACGTGCGTGTCGATGTCATGACTGCGCTCGTGAGCTTCGAGCGCGTATTCGAGGTCCTGGACCTCGAGCCGATGGTGCGTGACGCGCCCGGTGCGAGCCCCTTGCCCGAGGGCCCGCTCTCGGTGCGGTTCGATGACGTCTATTTCCGTTACCCGAAGGGGTCGGAAGTCTCGCTGGCCTCGCTCGAGGCGATCGCCAAGGAAGAGACGGCGACATCCGATGAGCCGATCCTGCGCGGTATCGACTTCGATGCGCCTGCCGGCACCCTGACCGCGCTCGTCGGCCCGTCCGGCGCCGGCAAGACGACCATCACGGCCCTGGTCACGCGCCTGTACGACGCCACCTCGGGCGAGGTGCTCCTCGGCGGCATGGACGTGAGGAAAGCCACCCTGGAGTCGATCCGGGACAGCGTCGGCGTCGTCACGCAGGACTCCCACCTGTTCCACGACACGATTCGCGCGAACCTCGAGTATGCGCGCCCGGGAGCGACCGAGGCACAGCTGCTCGAGGCCTGCCGGGGCGCGCACATCTCCCGGCTCATCGAGGCCCTGCCAGACGGGCTCGACACCGTCGTCGGCGATCGCGGACATCGTCTCTCCGGCGGCGAGAAGCAGCGCATCGCACTGGCCCGGCTCCTGCTGAAGAGCCCGCGGATCGTCCTGCTCGACGAAGCGACCGCTCACCTCGACAGCGAGAGCGAGGCGGCGGTGCAGCGCGCCCTCGACGAGGCCCTCGTCGGACGAACGGCGATCGTCGTCGCACACCGCCTCAGCACCATCCGCCGTGCCGACCAGATCCTCGTGATCGACCACGGTCGCGTCGTCGAGCGCGGCACGCACGATCAGCTCATCGCCGCGGCCGGTACCTACGCAGAGCTCTACCGCACCCAGTTCTCGCACGGCGCCGAGAGCTAGCCGTCAGGGCGACCTGGTCAGGCCGCCGTCGACGCGGATCAGCGTGCCGGTGACATACGAGGCCGCAGGGCTCAACACGAACGCTGCCACGCGCCCGAACTCGCCCGGGTCACCGTGGCGGCCCAGCGGGATCTCGGCCACGCTCGCCGCGCGTGCCTGCTCGGGATCACCCGTCGCCTGCTCCAGGCCGAGCAGGCGGTCGGTCGCAATGCGTCCGGGCAGGAGGCCGTTCACGCGAATGCCCAGGTGACCGACCTCGTCCGCGAGGTCCTTGACCAGCATCGCAAGGCCCGGGCGCAAGCCGTTGCTCGCGCTGAGGCCGCCTGCGAGCTCTTGTGCAGAGGTCGACAGGACGACCGCAATCGACCCGTGGCCGGCCGTCGTGCTGACGGCCTCCACGGCCGTGCGCATCATGCGCACGGATCCGAGGAAGACCGAGGCGAAGGCGGATTCCCACGCGGCGTCGCTCGTGGTCAGCACGCTCCCGGGCGGAGGCCCTCCCACGCTGACCAGGGCCCCGTCCACGCAGCCGAACGCGGCAATGCAGGCCTGCGTCGCCGAGTCCGGAAGGGATGCGTCTGACAGGTCCCCGGCCAGCCACGTGGCACTCCCGCCGAGCAGCTCGGCGGCTGCCTGCGCCGTCGCAGGCTCCCTGCCCACGACGAGCACGCATGCACCCTCGTCGACCAATGCGCGAGCAGTGGCCAACCCCAGGCCCCGGGTGCCACCCGTCACGATGAATGCCTTGCCGGCAAGGCCGAGGTCCATCAGGTGCCCTCGGGCCGGGCCGCGGTTCGCCCGGCATCGTCGCGGGCCTCGCGGCGAAGGAAGTAGAACCAGCCACCCACGGCGACGACGGCGAACAGGATCCACTGGATCGCATAGGAGACGTTGCGGGTCTCGTCGATCTCCGGCACGGGGATCGACACCAGGCCGGCATCCTCCGGGCTCGAGGCCGTGGCCACGACGAAGTACTTGTCAGTGGCGCCGGTCGCGGGAAGGTTCGCCGGTGCAGCCGCGGCAACCTGGCGATCGGGCAGGCCGGTATTGGCCGCGGCATCGCCCGGCTCGAACGCCCGGGCGAACCCCGTGACGGTGACCGTGCCCACGGGCGCCGCAGGAACGTCCGGGGTGCCCTGTGCTGTCGCCGCTGCCTTGACCCAGCCCCTGTTCACCCAGACGGCCTGATCGGCGGTCGTCCGCAGCGGAGTCATCACCCACATGCCATTCGTGGCATCGAGTGGCCTACGACGGACCAGGACAGTCGCCGCATCGTCGTAGGTTCCCGAAGCCTCGACCGGGCGCCACTCGCCCTCGGCCAGCGGATGACCGTCCACCTGCGCAACGGGCACGGGCTCGGCATGCAGGGAGGTCTCGACCTGCGCGCGCTCAGTGCGCTTGTCATAGGCCCGATGCCACTGCCACAGGCTCAGCAGCCCGAAGGCAACGATCGCGATCAGCACCGTGGCGGTGAACCCGATCCAGCGGCGGGTGCGTAGCAGTGCGAGCACCCACTCAGCCTAGGTCGGGGCTAGCGAGCCGTCTCGGCCGGCGGTCCCTGGTCAGGCGCGTCGTGGATGATCACCTCGGCAGACTGGCCGAGCATGAGGCCGGGAGCGGGGAGTTCTGGCCGGTACGCCTGGGGCACGCGGGCGGCCTCCCCGGGCTCGTCGTTCTCCCGTCCGGCATTGGCGATCACCACGGCGAAGTAGGGCAGTACGAGGGCGCCGGCGATGAACACCCAGCGCGGCCAGCCGGGCACGAAGATCGCGGCCACGACGCAGACGGTTCGGATGGCCATGGAGACGAGGTATCGCCGGGTGCGATCGGCCTGCTCCTTGCTCAGGGCCCGCTGGGCAGCGGTGATCGTGTAGATCTCCGGCTGCTCGGCTTTGGCCATGCGGCCACGTTAGGACACAATGCCCTGCAGCGCTCGACCGGCTCCCGAACCCGGGACACCTCCGGGGCGGGCCGACCTAAGGAGTGTGCCGTGGCCGAGCGGACATATGCCCTCACCGAGCTCGTCGGGACGTCGCCGGACGGCGTCGACCAGGCGATCCGCAATGCCGTCGCCCGTGCGTCCGTCACGCTCGAGCACTGCGACTGGTTCGAGGTGCAGGGGATCCGCGGCTACATCCGCGATGGCCAGGTCGACCACTTCCAGGTCACGATCAAGATCGGCTCTCGACTGTCCGACGCCTGACCCTGCTGCGATAGCGTGGCGCCGGCCGCCCATGCGGCCCCGTCAGCGAAGGAGCGCCCATGAGCGTCGCACTCGTCACCGGTGCCAACCGGGGGATCGGGCTGGCCATCGCCTTGCGGCTTCGCGACGACGGCGTCACGGTCGTGGCCGCTACCCGGTCCGGCGAGGCACCCGAGGGCCTCGATGCCGTGCAGATGGACGTCAGCGACCCTGCGTCGATCGAATCCGGCTTCGCCGCAGCGGAAGAGCGCTTCGGCCCGGTCGAGATCGTCGTCGCGAACGCAGGCATCACCCGCGACACGCTGCTCATGCGCATGAGCGATGACGACATAGACGAGGTCCTGCACACGAACCTCGCAGGAAGCATCCGCCTGGCCCGACGGGCCCTGCGCGGCATGATCAAGGCTCGGCACGGACGAGTCATCTTCATCAGTTCCGTCGTGGGCCTGATGGGCTCCGCGGGGCAGGTCAACTACGCGGCATCGAAGGCCGGCCTGGTCGGCGCAGCTCGCTCGCTCGCGCGCGAGGTGGGCTCGCGCGGCATCACCGTCAATGTCGTGGCGCCGGGCTTCGTCGAGACCGACATGACCGCAGAGCTCGATGACCAGCGCAAGGCAGACATCCTGGCCGCTGTCCCTGCCGGGCGATACGCGCAGCCGACGGAGATCGCAGATGCCGTCTCCTTCCTGGTGGGCGCGGGCTATGTCACGGGTGCAGTCCTGCCCGTCGACGGCGGCCTCGGCATGGGCCACTAGTAGATCCATCACTGCACCAGTCAGATCAACGAAAGGGACGGTCCTGACATGGGAATCCTCGACGGCAAGCGCATCCTGGTCACTGGCGTGCTCACTGACCAGAGCATTGCGTTCCAGGTGGCCCGTCTCGCACAGGAGCAGGGCGCGCAGGTCGTGCTGACCTCGTTCGGCCGCACGATGGGCCTGACAAGGCGATCTGCCGGGCGACTTCCCTCCGAGGCGCCCATCGTCGAGCTCGACGTCACCAACGACGAGCACCTGGCTGCGCTAGCCGACAACGTGCGCGAGCATGTCGATGGCCTCGACGGTGTCCTGCACTCGATCGGCTTCGCCCCAGAGGCCGCTCTCGGCGGCAACTTCCTGAACACCTCCTGGGCGGATGTCAGCACGGCGGTCCATGTGTCCGCATATTCGCTCAAGGCACTTGCCGTCGCTGCCGCGCCGCTCATGGGCTCGGGCGGCTCTGTCGTCGGCCTGGACTTCGATGCGACTATCGCCTGGCCGAAGTACGACTGGATGGGCGTGGCAAAGGCGGCCTTCGAGAGCACGGCCCGCTACCTGGCCCGAGACCTGGGCCCCAAGGGCATCCGGGTGAACCTCGTCGCGGCCGGCCCCATCCGCACCATGGCAGCGAAGAGCATCCCTGGCTTCGACGACTTCGAGAACGTCTGGTCGACTCGCGCCCCCATCGGCTGGGACCTCGACGATCCCGAGCCGGCGGCTCGGGCGTGCGTCGCGCTGATGTCCGACTGGTTCCCTGCCACGACCGGCGAGATCGTGCATGTCGACGGCGGTGTGCACTCGCAAGGAGCCTGACATGCGCATCGTCCTGGTGCGCCATGCCAAGAGCGACTACCCCGCCTCGGTGCCCGACCATGACCGTCCCCTGGCCCCGCGCGGTCGCATCGATGCTCCGGTCGCAGGGGAGTGGCTCGACGCGCACATCGCATGGGATCCGTTCGAGCCGCCGACCGTCCTGGTGTCGAGTGCGACCCGGGCCCAGCAGACCTGGGAGTGCATGGCACCTCGACTGTCCGCCCGCTGGGCAGACGTCATCGTGCAGCACGTGCCGGAGGCCTATGCGGCTCCCGCTCCCCGACTCCTCGACCTGGTCGGCGACCGAGGCACGGCGACGACCATCCTGATCGCGCACAATCCTGGCCTCCACCAGGTGGTCCTGGGGGCGCGGCCTTCGGCGCTGCGCGATGCGGCGTCGGTCAAGTTCCCGACCTGTGCGATCGCTGTCCTCGAGACGGGCAGCGCGGGGGACTACGGCCTCATCGACTTCGCGATACCCCGAGGCTAGCCCTCGCCGTCGCCCTCGTCGGCTACCTCGATCTCCTCGCGCGTGATGCCGAGCAGGAAGAG